>CANHGT010000066.1 GCA_947460385.1 Alphaproteobacteria bacterium | reverse complement strand
CTAATTAAACCAACCTTTTTTAATGCTTTTACAAAGAAGCGAGAATAAAGTAAGTGCATAATAGCATGTTCTATTCCCCCAATATATCTATCTACTGCACCCCAATACGCTAAAGATTCACTATGAAATGGATCGCTTGAATGAATAGTTGGGTATCTTAAGAAATACCAAGATGACTCAAAAAAAGTATCAAAGGTATCTGTTTCCCTAGTTGCAGATTGGTTGCATTTTGGACATACAGTATGCTTCCAAGTAGGGTGAGCATCAAGTGGGTTGCCCGAAGTTGTAAAGTCTATATCATTTGGTAATACTACGGGTAAATTTTCTAGTTTTTCTGGTACACTACCACAAGAGGCACAATGTATCATAGGAATTGGTGTTCCCCAATAGCGTTGCCTAGATATGCCCCAATCTTTTAAGCGATATTCTGTTTTATTGTATCCCAAATTATTTTCAATTAATTTTTCAATGATTTTACTTTTTGCATCATGGGTCAATAAGCCATTTAATATTTCAGAGTTAATTAATATTCCAGCATCTTCAAATGGCAAATCATCACAAGTGAAATCATCTTGAGCATCAATGGGCTTAACCACTGTAATAATTGGCAGATTATATTTTTTAGCGAAATCATAATCACGCTGGTCATGGGCAGGGCAACCAAAAATAGAAGCACTTCCGTGGTCTAAAACATAATTAGCAACAAATACAGGTATCTTTTGCTGATTAATAGGATTTAATACATATAATCCTGTAAAAACACCCAGTTTTTCTTCCTTGGCAATATTTTCTTCTATATTACCTAAGCTGTTACATGATTTTATAAGTTCTTGAATTTCACTGTTTTTTATTGCAATTTCTAACGACAAACTATGTTTAGGAGATAAAGCTATAAAAGATGTCCCATAAATAGTTTCAGGTCTCGTTGAATATACTGCAATGCTGTCTATATTGCCTATTTTATCATGTAGTGGAAAATTAATAATAGCACCCTGTGATTTTCCAATCCAATTCTTTTGCATTGTAAGCACTTTTTCTGGCCACTCAGATAGTAGGTTTAAATCTTGTAAAAGATCTTCGGCAAAGTCGGTAATTTTAAGAAACCATTGGCTTAGTTTTTTTTGTTCTACCATAGCTCCTGAACGCCAGCCTTTGCCATCTACCACTTGTTCATTTGCCAGCACAGTTTTTTCAATGGGATCCCAATTTACCCACGATTCTTTCTTGTAAGCTAAATTATTTTTAAAAAACTCAATGAAAATTTTTTGTTCATGCTTATAATAGTCGGCACTACAGGTAACAAGCTCTCTACTCCAATCAAATGAAAAGCCTAATTTGGCAAGCTGTTGTTTCATTTCTACAATATTAGAGTAAGTCCACTCCATGGGATTGCTACCATTCTCCCTAGCGGCATTTTCAGCGGGCAATCCAAAAGCGTCCCAACCCATAGGGTGGAGAACATTAAACCCTTTAGACCTTTTATATCTTGCCATAACATCGCCAATAGAGTAATTACGCACATGCCCCATGTGAATTTTACCAGATGGATAAGGAAACATTTCTAAAACATAATATTTAGGCAAATCAGATTTATCTTTGGCATGAAATATATTTTGTTCAGCCCATATTTTTTGCCATTTTTCTTCAATAGTTTTAAAAGAATAGCTTTCTTTCATTAGTTTTCACCAAGCATATTTTCAATTCTAAGCTTTCTTGATGTATTTAAAATAGCATCTTCTATTTTGTTAGACATGATAGCAGGAACCTTAGTATCTACCCAAGTATTACCTTGTTTTTTTTGTTTAAAAACTTTTACTTGTACGGTATTGGCAGTAAGATGTTCTTCTAAAATGTATACATCTATTTTATACCTTTCATTTTCTGTAACAGAGTACCAGTCTGTTAAAATAACCCCAGCAAATGGATCCGCAGATACAAGGGGCATAAAATTAATATTCTGCAAAGTAGCATACCAAGCAAATCTATTCACACCTATTTTAAATGGTATCTTTTCAGCAGCCAAAATATTTATGGTTGAAGATAGGCATAAAAACATGGTAATTATGAGGGTAATAATTTTATTTTGCATTTTTTTCATTTTTTTTAATTATATTCTGTTATACATATACAATATATATTATATTATTTATATAATAATGTAAATTATACAATAATAGATTATACAAAAAGATGATGAGATTTTTTTATATTACAGGAATGATTATTTTAATGCTATGGGTTTATAACGCACAAGCTTTAACCTTTAGCACAAGCACCGAGTTTAAAATTACTAATGATGTTAGCTACGATACTGCGGTAATGTATGGATACAACAATAGTAAGATAGGCTTTGGCAACTTATATTTTACATCTATAATCATGCGAGATAACAACGAATATTTATATAATCTAAGCGATAATAAAGTGAAGTTTATTTATTCTGTTTACCCAAGTCTTGAATGGGCTAACCACGTATTATTCTTTGGTTACGCTCCATCTATTGGATCCTTTGAATCTATTCAGAGCTTTAATAACCAAAAGAATATTTATATGGGCGTAAAAGGTTTATCGCACTTTAAAAATGGTGAATCGAATCATTTAACACTAATTAATACCTATCTTAATAACAATATGGGGTTAACTACAGGCTATTTAATAAAATTATTTGATGATACCTTAAGAGTTGGTACATCTTTTACGCCAAACATTAATTATTCTTTAAGAGATAAAAAAACAGTTTCACAAAACAATAAGTCTCTTTTTGATGGTGCTATTATGTACTATAATGAATACAATTATATTGGCTATGGGTTGAATGTAGGGTTAAGAAAACATATTAATACCAAAGAGATCGAGTTAAATAATCCTACCTTATCACTTGGTTTCAATCTTGATCTTATGGGTTTTAATCTGCATGCAGGATACATTAACGGCAATAACTCTATTAGTTTACAAGATAATAACGATTTTACCAACTTAGAAGGCAAAGCTTCGTATAATGCTACAGAGTTTTCTATTTATTATTCATTTTT
>CANHGT010000065.1 GCA_947460385.1 Alphaproteobacteria bacterium | reverse complement strand
TTTATCAAACACATCAATTACTGATATTAACTCTTTAGAAAAATCTGCAATAGAATATTTTGCCACATCTATTTGCATCTTTTCATATCTTTTTTTACTGTTTTCTAGCTCTGCTAAGGCTCTAAGATATTTATCTTCTGATTCTTTTAATTGCATAGCTAGTTGTTCTACTTCTGAAAGCTCTACTTGTTCTTCTACAGTTTCTTCTATAACTTCGCTTTCATTTACTTTGTCATTCATAATGTTATTCCCATGGATTTATATACTCTGTACATATTATATAAGTGTATTTTTTATTTATGCAATAGATTATCTATAAATTAAATGATATATTTTTACATAGTAATACTTATGCTAATATGAAATGGTGAAAAAATAATGAGACCAAGTGGTAGAAAATTTAACGAATTAAGAAAAATTACTTTAGAAATTAATTGTAATAAACACGCAGATGGCTCTTGCTTGGTTAGTTTTGGTGATACAAAAATTATTTGCACTGTGTCTGTAGAAAATAAAGTTCCACCATTTTTAAGAAATTCAGGTTCGGGTTGGATTACAGCAGAATATGGTATGTTGCCACGTTCCACAAGTACAAGAATGGATAGAGAGGCAAGCAGAGGAAAGCAAAATGGTAGAACTCAAGAAATTCAGCGATTAATTGGGCGTAGCTTCCGCAGTGTGGTTGATTTAAAAGCACTAGGTGAACGCCAGCTTAAAATAGATTGCGATGTTATTCAGGCCGATGGCGGAACTAGGGTGGCATCTATTTGTGGATCTTATGTGGCATTATACATTGCATTGCATAAGTTGATGAAAAGTGGAGTCATTGCCACCATGCCTTTAAAATATCCTATTGCAGCTGTGTCCTGCGGTATATTTAACAATGAGGCAATTTTAGATTTAGACTACGCCGAAGATAGCAATGTATCTGCCGATAGTAACTTTGTAATGAATAATAATGGTGAAATTATAGAAATTCAAATAACAGGGGAGAAAGCACCTATTAGCAAAGACCAACTAACCGCATTGTTTACTTTGGCAGAAGATGGTATTAAAGAAATTATTGATTTACAAAATAATGCCATTCATGAATTTCTTAGCAATGAAGCTTAGGTAAATAGATGAGCATAGAAAAATTAAATATTGTTTTAGCTAGCCATAATAAAAATAAATTGCAAGAAATTAAAGATACTTGTAAATCTGCACATGTGAATTTCTCATTAGCTACCGACTTTAACTTAAGCGACCCTATTGAAGATGGCTTAACTTTTGCTGACAATGCCTTAATTAAAGCTAAATTTGTTAGTGAAGCCACAGGCTTAATTGCTTTAAGTGATGATTCAGGGCTTGAAATAGAAGCTTTGGGTAATATTCCAGGAGTTTTTTCAGCAAGGTACGCAGAAGGTGATGCCACATACCAAGTAGCTTTTGATAAAATTGCTAATTTGTTAAAACAGCATGAAAATAAAACGGCAAGATTTGTGTCATGTATGTGCTTATATGTTCCAACATCTCTTATTCAAAGTATGAACTTAGAACATTTGTTTAGTGGTAAAAACTATATTTTTTTTGAAGGAATTATTAAAGGGGCGATAGAGTTCCCTCCACGTGGTGAATATGGCTTTGCCTATGATAAAATTTTTACTCCAAATGGTTATAAGCATACTTTTGCCGAACTTCAGGCAGGTGAAAAAAATGCTATTAGCCACCGTTCTATTGCCATTAATAAATTTGTAAATTTTATTACGAGTATTCATGAGTAACAGAGGTAGTATATCTGTATATATTCACTGGCCTTTTTGTTTAAAAAAATGCCCCTATTGTGATTTTAATAGTTATGTGAATAACATGGTGAACTATAAGCAATGGCTTACTGCTTACATGAATGCCTTTGCTATGCAAGAACATTTTTTTCGTGGAAAATATATTAAATCTATCTTTTTTGGTGGGGGAACGCCATCATTAATGGAACCATTTATTGTTGAGGCAATTATTAGTTTTTTTCAACAACATAATAAAGATTTAAGTATATTAGATAGCACAAATTATATAATAGAGGAAATTACCTTAGAAAGTAATCCATCAACTTTTGAAATAGGTAAGTTTCAAGCATTTAAAGATGCAGGAGTACAAAGAATTTCCACAGGAGTTCAGTCTTTTAATGAAGATAATTTAAAGTTTTTAGGCAGAAATCATAATGCACGGGAATCTTTAATTGCCTTGGAGCAATCTAATGCTATTTTTGAACGCACTAGTTTTGACCTTATTATGGGCTTACCCAAGCAAACTCTAAATGATTTCAAAGTAGAATTAAATATGGCATTACCTTATATTAAAGAACATATTTCTATTTATCAACTAACTATTGAACCGAATACTCCATTTTTTAAAAAGAAAATTCCTGAAGCAAAAGAAGATATTGCTGTTGAATTGTACGACTTTTTAATTGATACTTTGCTTAATGTTGGTGTTCATCAATATGAAATTTCTAATTTTGCAAAACGTGGAAAAGAAAGTATTCATAATTTAAACTACTGGAGTGGTGGGGAGTATATTGGTATTGGTCCTAATGCCCATGGGCGTGTTTGTTATAATAAACAATGGATTGCTACAAGAGAGCTTAAAAGCCCTACCGCTTGGCTAAATAATGCTTTGGAGATGAAACCTGTTATAGATGAACATCAAAACCTAAGCATAGAAGAACGTTTTGAGGAAATGATTTTAACATCATTAAGGGTAGATAAAGCAATTCCAAGCTTTTTAATGCCCTATTTGCAACAAAAAAATGTAGATAGTGCAATAGCTGAGGGTTTACTTGTAAGAACAGAAAATAGCATACAGTCTACAAGGTTAGGCAAAGCTTGTTTGAATTATTTAACCTACTTGCTGTTATGTTAGCCCTAGCTAATTTTTTATTTTTAATAAATTATTTTTATATTCTCTTGGGAAGTACTACTGCCATGCAATAAATTTAGAAAGTCTTCTAATTTGATATTGGCAAAGCCGTTAATATATATGTAACTATCTTTTATATTTTCTATTAATTCTTTATCTTCTGCTGTGATAT
>CANHGT010000064.1 GCA_947460385.1 Alphaproteobacteria bacterium | reverse complement strand
CTATCTAAATATAATACTTTGTTAAAATCCTTAAATAATTCAGGTATAAATAAGCGTAAATAGGTAGCCCTTGTGATGTGTCCCCCTAATTCTACGTTGGTATTAATAGATAGCAATCTTTTCTCTATATCAATAGTTACAAATGTAATGCTTACATTTGCTTGATCCATTGTTTTTATTAACTTTTTATTATTAAGGGAGATAGCATCTTCTATAATGTATAATTCATAATTATTATGGGGTGATGCATTCATTATTAAGGATTTTATTGCAACAGAAAGATACTTAACATAACCATCATCGCAGGCAAAAACTACCTTTATACTATCTGCATGTTTAGACACTATGGGGGTTTCTATGATTTGTTCAGCTTGCAATAAATAATCTATTCCAAGTCTATCACTTGTAACCACACCACTTTGTTGCAAGTGGTATATGTATGCTCCTGTTAATCTTTCCACCAAAAACCCTATAAACCTAGGTTCACAATATTTTGTATCTAAAAGTAATAATTTTTCTATAACAGGAAACAGAAAGTTACACATGGCAAAAAAATGTTCTTTTTTTACAATAAACATATTGAAGTTATAGTATAAGTGTTGATCTAAATATGTTTGTATGCTTGTAACAAGTTCAGGGCTTGTTTGTGCTATAATGTTTATGGCTTCAGATAAAAAATCTATTTGATTACTATAGTAGTTAGATACATATTGTTGGCTAAAAAAACGCCCTACAGTCATGTTTTTATGGATTTCGGTCGTATTAAAAACAGTGTGGTAGACATCAAACTTATGTAATTTATTTTTAACAAACTCTTCTATTTTTTCTTGGTATACATCACCATACCAAGGTAGATAATGATCTTTCTTATCATTTACCTCATTATTAGTAGAATCAATATTATTAAATCTTAAAAATCTTCTATAATGTTGTAAACCAATGTATTCAGGATTACCAATTTGATTATAATTTTTCCATGCCCAATATAGTGCGGTAATTTCATTTAATTCAGGGTTAAGATGTGAAATATTATCACCTGTATCATCACCTATTAAATTATCTTCCAGCCATTTTAATTCATGTAAGGGTAGCTTACCATTTAGGCCTTGCTCCTTAGCTACAAGTCTTCCTGCGTGTATATTTATTAAATACTCGCTGTTTATTACTTTAGATGGTTTATGGTATATTGTTAATATCTTAAGCATGTGTGTCCTTATAGGAATATTAATAACAGTATCACATTATAACATACAAAGAAATTATAATAAAATAATATTTGTTAGTAGTAATCATCTTACTAGCATGTTCTTTGCTTTGCTAAGTATTAAATATAATTAATTCATAGAGGATAATTTATTTATAGCTTCCTGTTTAAACTCTTTAAAAGTTCCTGTTAGTATTGATTGACGAATTTGCTTCATTAAATTATTATAAAAATATAAATTATGTATGGTTAATAGGATTCCTCCTAACATTTCATCGCACTTAAACAGATGGTGCAAATAGCTTTTAGAGTAATTGCTACAGCATTTACACTTGCAGTTTATATCTAATTGATTACTATCATTTTTGTGTTTAGCATTTCTAATATTTATTTCACCAAATGATGTAAAAGCACGGGCATTTCGCCCCATTCTTGTTGGCAGAACGCAATCAAACATGTCTACCCCTAGTTCAACAGCTCCTAAAATATCAGATGGTCTACCCACACCCATTAAATAGCGAGGTTTGTTGGCTGGAATAAGGTGTTCGGTATAATTAATTACTTCAAACATCACAGGCTGAGGTTCACCAATGGCTAGCCCACCTATTGCATAACCATCGAATCCTATCTCTATTAATTCTTGAGCAGATTTTTGACGTAAATCTTCAAAAACGCCACCTTGAATAATGCCAAAGATACCATAACCATCTCTATCTATAAACGCTTCCTTAGATAACTTAGCCCATTTGGTAGTGCGATTAGTAGAATTTATTACGTAATCTCTATCACTGCCATAAGGAATACATTCATCTAATACCATGGTGATATTTGAATCAAGTTGATGTTGAATACCAACAGATATAGCTGGGGTCATCACATGTTTAGAGCCATCTATATGCGATTGAAAAACAACCGAATCATCTTTAATTTTATTAAGCTTAGATAAAGACATTACTTGATAACCACCTGAATCGGTTAAAATAGATTTATTCCAATTCATAAATTTGTGTAGCCCCCCTTGTTCCTCAACAATATTTGCAGTAGGAGCTAACATCAGGTGGTAGGTGTTGCCCAATATAATAGGAAAACCAATCTCATGCAAGTTATCTACTAGCATGCCCTTAACCGTAGCTTTGGTGCCAACGGGCATAAAAATAGGGGTTTCAATAGTGCTGTGGGCAGTTTTTAATGTTCCTGCTCTTGCTTTGCCATCTGTTTTTTGCAATGTAAAGTCTAAAGCCATTTTTTTATTCCTTATTAGATAATTAATTTATTTTAATTTATTTAAAAAGCAACAATCTCCATAAGAAAAAAATCTATATTGATTGTGAATTGCATGATTGTAAACATCTTTCATGTTTTGTAGCCCAGCAAACGCCGATACTAGCATGAACAGGGTTGATTTTGGCAAGTGAAAATTTGTTAATAAGCAATCTACCACTTTAAATTCAAAGCTCGGATATATAAATAAATCTATTTCTCCTGAAAAAGGTTTAATGCTATTATAGTCGTTCACAGCTAAGCCAATATATTCTAAAGTTCTTAATACTGTAGTTCCTATAGCTATTACCCTACCTCCATTTCTTTTTGCTTGTAGAATAGAATCAATAGTTTGTTGCGAAATACTACCATACTCTTTGTGCATTGTATGTTCCAAAATATTTTCAGTTTTTACAGGAAGAAAAGTTCCTGCCCCCACATGCAGGGTAATAAACTCAATTTTAACGTTTTTCTCTTTAATTCTTGCAATTAATTCTTGGGTAAAATGTAAAGATGCAGTAGGTGATGCTACGGCCCCTTGTTCTTTTGCAAAAATACTTTGATAATTGTCTTTATCATCTTTATTATTAATATTGTCTCGCTTAATATAAGGCGGAAGGGGTAAATATCCGTATTTTTCAAGCAATTCAAAAATATTATCGTATGGAAGGCTTAGTTTTACCTCACCTGTATCTAATTTTTCTAATACTACTATTTTAAAATTCTCATTAATTACAATAATATCATTAACTTTTAGACGTTTAGAATTTTTAACAAAAGCTAACCATTGGTAATTATTTAATTTATAATGCAAGGTGATATTAATTTTAGCATCATTTTTGTAACCAACAAGACGGGCAGGAATAACTTTAGTGTTATTAAAAATAATTAGGTCGTTCGGCAACAGGTAATCACACATATTGTTAACTTCAGAATCAATCACTTGTTTATTATCTACAACCAGCATTTTAGCTTGTAACCTATTGGGCAATGGATTTTGCGCAATAAGCTCATCGGGTAAGTTAAAATCAAAATCATCAATGCCGATATAGTTCATAATCTGTAGCTATCCATATTCTATTTATTAATTATATTATAATGAGTATAATAACATAAAAAATAAAAACATTTGAAAAAAACTCAAAGCCATGTTATAATGTTAAACTGTAATAAATTAGTGCAACTAAGTACATGAGAGTATGAATATGAGAGTAAAAAGTTCATTAAAATCGTTAAAAACACGTGGTAAGGG
>CANHGT010000063.1 GCA_947460385.1 Alphaproteobacteria bacterium | reverse complement strand
TTTAGAACCTTTTTTAATATATTTTTCTACAATGTCGGCTAAGTTTTCATTAAAAACTACCACTCTGTGCCATTCTGTAATAGATTTACGCTCACCGCTTGCTTTGTCTTTCCAAGATTCTGTAGTAGCAACAGAAAAAGATGCTATTTTAGCACCACTTTGGCTATATCTAATATCTGGGTCTTGCCCTAAATTGCCTATTATAATTACTTTATTTACCATAGATATAAAACCTCTAAATTGTATCATGTTGTATGTTATAATGTAATATCATATTTATAAATTATACACTATAAACAATCCTTTGTCTTCTATTTAAGTAGAAATAAAATTAACCAAAAAAAAGAAAAATAGAAACAATTGATTTTTTATCATATATTGCTTATAATATCTATCTAAAAAATAATATTATTACTTGGTGTTTTATAAACAATGGATTGTTCTTAATGAAAAATAAATTTATATCTATTAAAGGTGCAAAAGAACATAATTTAAAGAACATTTCCATAGACATTCCAAAAAACACCATTACTTGTATTACTGGTATGTCTGGCTCGGGTAAATCATCTCTGGCTTTTGATACAATTTATGCTGAAGGGCAACGTAGATACGTAGACTCTTTGTCGGTATATGCCAGACAGTTCTTAGATACTTTTGATAAGCCCGATGTTGATTCAATTGAAGGGTTATCTCCTGCCATCTCTATTGAACAAAAAACTACCTCTAAAAATCCACGTTCAACAGTTGGTACTATTACTGAAATATACGACTATCTACGTCTTTTATATGCTAGAATTGGTATACCCTATTCTCCTACAACAGGTTTACCTATTGAAAAACAAACCATTTCAATGATGGTTGACAAAATTATGGCGTTGCCTGAAAATACTAAGGTAATATTGCAGTCTCCTATTGCTCGTGGTAAAAAAGGCGAGTTCAAAAAAGAATTTGACGATTTAAGAAAAAAAGGATTCCAACGCCTTAAAATAGATGGCATAATTTATGAAATAGATGATATTCCTATTTTAGATAAAAACATTAAACACGATATTTTAGTAGTAGTAGATAGAATTGTTGTAAAAGAAAATTTAGAAAACAGGCTAAGCCAATCATTTGAAACAGCATTAAAACTATCTGAAGGTATATGTTTGGCAGAACTACTTGATACACACGAGGAAATTATATTCTCGGAAAAATTTTCCTGCCCTGTTTCAGGCTTTACCATAGAGGAAATAGAACCAAGATTGTTTTCTTTTAATAATCCATTTGGTGCATGTGCCGATTGTAATGGCTTGGGCATTGAGCGTATTTTTTCTGAAGAATTAGTAATTCCCGACCAAACAAAACCATTACTCCATGCTATTGCCCCTTGGAATAGCAATACTATTTCGGGTTATTATAGAAGTATGTTAGAAGCACTTGCTTTACATTATAAGGTAGACCCTATTACGCCATACATTCAACTATCTGAAACCTTTAAAAAGTATGTTCTTTATGGCACAGGCAATGAGAAAATTCAATTCACTTTTCAAACAGATAGTCATAGTCATAACAGCAACAAGGCTTTTGAAGGTGTTATGAATAATCTTATGCGTAGGTTGAAAGATACCACATCTGAATCTTCCCGTGATTCTTTAAATACTTACATTATAGAAAAAAAATGTCATACATGTAATGGCAAGCGTTTAAATAATAAGGCATTACAAGTTAAGATAGATAAAAAAGATATTTTTGATGTTTGTGAATTTTCGGTAAAAGAATGCTATGAATTTGTGCAAAATTTAGCAGGTATTCTAACAGAAAATCAACTAACCATTGCCGATAAAATTCTTAAAGAAATTAGAGAACGCCTATCTTTTTTAAACAATGTTGGTATTGGCTACCTAAATTTATCAAGAAAAGCAGGAACTTTATCGGGTGGTGAAAGCCAACGTATTCGCCTTGCCTCACAAATTGGTTCAGGGCTTACAGGAGTTCTTTATGTATTAGATGAACCATCAATTGGTTTGCATCAACGAGATAACGATAAACTTTTAGATACCCTGCAACATCTAAAAAACCTAGATAACACCGTAATAGTAGTAGAGCACGATGAAGACACTATTAGAACGTCCGACTTTATAATAGATATGGGACCACGTGCGGGAGTTCATGGGGGGGAAATTATTGCAAGTGGTAATTTGCAAGATATAGAAAATAATCCTAATAGTTTAACGGGACAGTATTTAACAGGTAAAAAAACTATATATAAGCCAAAGAAACTTAGAGAAGGTAATGGCAAAATTATTACTTTAAAGGGGGCAAAAGGTAACAACTTAAAAAATGTTACTATAGATTTTCCCCTTGGTAAATTTATTTGCGTAACAGGAGTTTCAGGTTCTGGTAAGTCTACATTAATTAATGATACCCTATATAAAGCAATTTCACAGCATTTATATAATAGTAAAGATGAGCCTGAAGAATATAACAATATTTTTGGCTTGGAAAATATAGATAAAATTATAGATATAGACCAATCTCCAATAGGTAGAATGCCTAGTTCTAACCCTGCCACTTATACTAAAGTATTTGATGCAATAAGAGAAATTTATGCCGAACTGCCCGAGGCAAAAGCACGTGGGTACAAGGGCGGTCGCTTCTCTTTTAATGTTAAGGGTGGACGTTGTGAGCCTTGCCAAGGCAATGGTTTAATAGAAATTGAAATGCACTTTTTACCTTCTGTTTACATTACCTGTGAAGAATGTAAAGGCAAAAGATATAACCGTGATACGTTGGAAATTAAATGGAAAGATAAATCTATTGCTGATGTTCTATACATGAATGTGGAAGAAGCGGTAGATTTTTTTGTTAATATTCCATCTATTCATAATAAAATTAAAGCACTGAACGATGTAGGCTTAGGTTATATTAAACTTGGGCAATCTGCTACTACACTATCTGGCGGTGAAGCACAACGGGTTAAATTGGCAAAAGAATTAGCAAAAAAATCTACGGGTAAAACCTTATATATATTAGATGAACCAACAACAGGCTTACATTTTGAAGATGTAAATAATTTGTTAATGGTATTGCACAAATTAGTAGATCAAGGCAATACTGCAATTATTATAGAGCATAATTTAGATGTTATAAATACGGCAGATTATATAATAGATGTAGGTCCTGAAGGTGGTAAAGAAGGCGGTTCAATTATTGCCAAAGGTACACCACTTGAGATTTGTAATAACCCTAAAAGCATTACAGGAGCTTATTTAAAAAGATATTTATAAGGTATAACTAAATTATATATGAACAGAATAAATTGGTTTTATCGGTTACAAGATAAGAAAAATAAAAATAACTATACATTTTTATATGGATTATCTTTACCTACTAAACAAGATACTCATAAAGAACGATTTTCAAACCTAGATTGCAACATTGTTGTATATACAAGCATTACTCCAAATGAGTTTAATTTCTCTAATAATGTAATTTCACATGAGAATTTACCTAAATTAAACCTAAAATATATTAATAAAACATCTTTAATGCAAGGCATGGAAAAAGATAAACCTGCTTCACTCTTTGGCAAGGTTGTATCTTATATTAATGTATACTATACAGAAAATTATAAAGATTATAATAAAAATTTAAATGATATAGATAGTATTTGTAAAATTTTAGAACAAGACACAGGGCAAGATTTTACAAATTTTTATAAAGAAAGATTAGGTTGTTTTGAGTATTGCAATATTCCTGAATG
>CANHGT010000062.1 GCA_947460385.1 Alphaproteobacteria bacterium | reverse complement strand
TTTTTAAATAAACAACAGGTTGACTGTCAAACTACAGATGTAATGCTGTATCTAAAATCAGTGGCAACTATCCATAATGATGAAGATTTTTCACAATTCATGATTGCTTTAAATAACAATAAGCAAATATTTGCCACAACAGAAAGCTCACCTATTTACTATCATCAATTCTTAAAAGCTAATAATATGAACGCCCTTTTAATAGAAGACCCTACCATATTGTTAAAATCTATAAAAACTCCTAAAGCAATCCTTAATATGCAAAATTGCCACATAAGAGATGGGCTATATTTAACCAAGTTAATTTATCTTCTATCTAATAATTTACATAATAATTACACTGAACTTACAATTAATGAAGAATTAAGCAAAATTAAATCTCAAGACCCCCTATTTATTGGGGCAAGTTTTGATAGCATAGTAGGAATTAATGGCAACGGAGCAATTATTCATTACAGGGCATCTGAAAAAACTAATAAAAATCTTACCAAAGAAGATGTAGTATTAATAGATTGTGGTAGCCAATACACAGATGGCACAACAGATATTACCCGTGTCCTTAGCTTTGCTAGTGTTAGTGAAGAGTTTAAAAATCATTACACATTAGTATTGAAAGGACATATAAACCTAGCAAGTGCAATCTTCCCACAAGGCACACTTGGTGGTAATTTAGATGCCCTAGCCCGTCAATCATTATGGAGGAATGGCTTAAATTATAATCATGGTACAGGGCATGGTGTTGGCTACGCTTTATCGGTTCATGAAGGTCCTATTAGTATTTCTAGTTTAAATAATCAAGAATTATTAGAAGGAATGGTTCTTTCCAATGAACCCGGATTTTATTTAGACAATAACTACGGTATTCGCTTAGAAAATTTATATGTTGTAACCAAAAGCATCTATCCTAATTTTTTACAACTGGAATCCCTTAGCTTAGCTCCTTTTGATGTTAAAAACATCAATTTTGCTCTTCTAAACAAGGAAGAAAAAATATGGATAGAAAAATATCATCAAAAAGTATATAATATTCTAGCAAATTATTTAACCCTTGAAGAAAAATCATGGTTAAAAAGTTATATGAATTTAACATAAATAATATGGGTAACAAACACAATGGCAGATTATAATCTGATTCTAATAAATAAGAAAAAACAAATAAAAATTGCTCCACTGGGTTTTTCATGGACAATATTCTTGTTCGGTGCAGTAAATTCTTTGTGGTGCGTAACTTTATTTCGCAGAGATTTTTTTGGAACCTGTATCTTCGCCAGTTTTTATGTTTTATCATTAGTATCTTTACGCTTATTATATTATATACATGCGGTAAATGTAATGAGTTTCCTAAGTATTATTGTATTAATTGTAGGCTTTGTAATAGCATTTTATTATAACAAGCATTATTGTAAATATACTCTTAAAGAAAATTATATTGTTATTGCAATAAAACCAACGTTTCTTAATAAATTAAAGGTAGCATTAGGCGGAACAAAACCTAATATGTCTATGGAATCAATAGTAGCAAAATATAATATTTCTGTTAAGCCCGAATCTGTAGTATTAATTAATGACAAACAACTATTAAAAAAATATAAAAATAGCTACTATATTAGAAGTATTGCTTGGTTTACCGTATTCTTTATTATCTTCTCTGCATTATTTCTATTTATAGAACTATTATATTCAAATAGATTAAGTATTTAAGGCAAGCATGAAAATTTATACAAAAACAGGCGATGATGGTTACACAACCTTAGGCAGTCAAAGACTACCAAAAAATGACCTATACTTCCAATTCTTAGGTAGCGTAGATATGGTAAATTCATTTATTGGCTTGTTACTAACTGAAATTCCAAAATCTAACTCTATTTATAATTATTTATTAAAAGTGCAAGAAAATATGATGTTGCTTTCATCTTATATTTCGGGCTATTTAGATGAATCAGATGTAGAATTCTTGGCAGGAGAACTTAATAACTTAGAAATTTTTATAGATAATATAGAAAGCTCAAATACCCCTCTTAAAAACTTTATTTTACCCGGTGGAACTAAACAATCATCTATTATGCACATTTTACGCTCCCATGTGCGTCAAGCAGAAAGAGACCTTATTTCCCTAATTAAAGCCAAAGATTTAAAGGTTAGTACTACTGTTGTTAGTTATTTGAATAGAATGTCTGATATGTTTTTTGTTTTAGCTCGTTATTTTAACAACCAAGGTAAGGACGATATAATTTGGAAAATGTAACCGCCCTAACCATAGAATTAATTTATGTACAATATGTTAATTAATTAGCATTATATTTAATAAAAAGCTTTATAAGTTCAGGTGCCGATATACAAATTATTGGCTTGGTATACTCTTCTTTTTCTGGATCATTGACATTCTTTAGTTTTTCTATAAAATCATCACTCATTTTAGCTGTGGTAAAAATAATAGCATAATCTGCATTATATTTACTAATTGCATCTTTACATTGTTTAATTGCATTTTCATTATTGATTGTCCATGAATAAGATTTAACCTGAACTACCGCAGTTACCTCTTTGGTTGGTATGTCAATATCAAAATCATTTCTTGTTACCCCATTAATATCAATAAGCTTATTGGTTTCTTTATATTTAATTATTAAATCAGCACCGTAATCTGAACCCCAACCTTTAAGCGCACCGTTATTTCTAATAGCTACTTCTTCATATTTACTTTCATATACTTTTTGCAATAAATTACTAGCAAAAACTTCTAGATTTGCACCGGGGTGGTTGCGTTGAATTGTATGAATAATAGAAGCAACTCCCTCATCTATTTCCCTGGTGAAATAATCAGTATCAATCTTGTTTTTATGGTTGCTTATTGAATCATTAAACTCTTTTTCCGCATATAATCTTTGATAGCTCGAACGTGGCTTTAAACTATTTGAAACTACAGGGTGAATAGCTTTGTCGTTTCTATTAAATTCATAAATACTATTAAGGTCAATGGTGATGGTGTTGGCAAAATCACCATGTTTTTCTAAAATGTCATCATTAAATGAATATGGTTGTTCCCCTACTACGGTCATTACTACACACTCGCCGTAATGATTACCTTTTTCTACATCATTTTTATTAGAATAATGGGTATAAACAATTTTATCACCTGCTTTTATATGCTTTAAAAATCTTGTTCTGCCCAAGTAAGTAGCATCAGTTAAGTTATTAAGGTCAAAGCTTTTATGCCAGCCCCAACCAAATACTGCCAAACCTTTTTCAATACCACTTTTACGGGCTTGACGATGTCTTAATGATGTCTCATCTGTACGCCTTTCTCCTGCAAACACATATATTGTCATAATTTATTCTCCATTGTATTAATATGTTATTATTAGCTGATAAATACCTCAAGTATATGTGAGTATACTTGACTTAAGTACTTAAGTGCATTTTTAAGGCTGTACAAAGGGTTTATAAGATAATATGTATTTTTAAAAGCTAGCAAAATGATTATAACTTGTATCATTATTTAAACAAATATTATACAAATTATCTCTCATTCCATTTTTTAAAGAAATTATCTAATACAAATTCAGGTACAACAAGTGGAGCTATAGACTGAAATGATTTAGGGAAGCCCATACCACTACTACCGCCATGTTTAAAATACAAGCCAAATAGTTCCTCGCCACCAAATTTACCCTTTATTACGGTAAATCCTGCATTATCTTTATTAGTACCGCATTGTCCAGCGTTGTTACCATCTAGTGGACAAGAACATGTGCTAAACACTTCATGTTGAATATCCCAGCTTTTTACTATTTTCATACTATCTCCTTTACATTACTATATTGTTATTAGCTGACAAAATACCTCAACTATATGTGAGTATAGTTGACTTAAGTACTTAAGTGCATTTTTAAGGCTGTACAA
>CANHGT010000061.1 GCA_947460385.1 Alphaproteobacteria bacterium | reverse complement strand
TTCTTGGTGGTTTACAGTATTATTTAATAGAGCAGAAATTTAGATATAAAACTTGGGGCATAGGTAACATATTATTAATATTAATAGTATTGCCTTGCTTGATTTATGTGGCTTCTTTGTATAGGGGTAAGGCATTGTGGAATGATGTTAAAGACATAATGCCTAAATTTGTTGATCCTTTAGACAATATAAATGAGATATTTAATGGTTCATACAATAAACACATTATAAATGAACCTAATGTATTATTAATAGGAGATAGCAATTCTACTCACTATTATTATACAATTAAAAAAATTACAGATCATTTAGGCATAAATTTTAGATCTTTTTCTTTATCTGGTTGTTTTATGTTTTTCAATTTAAATGATTCAACTTTATGTGAAGATGGGGTTAATATGTTACCTCAAATAATGCCATATTATGATATTATAATTTTTGCACAAACTGATTGGCATAATAAAAAAAAGCAAAAAGCTTTAGTAGATAGCTTAAAAAATAGATTAAAAGATAAAATTGTATTGGTTGTTGCCGAAGTTCCTAAATATAATAAAATGGATAATAGATACATTGTACAAGATAATCTATCTAAATTTACCACAAATAGAACTAAAATGCTTAACAGTAGAAAAGAAGAAGTTCTTTATGGTAATAAAACAGTTAAAAAGATAATACAACCATATAGCAATGTTTATTATATAGATTTTAACAATATTTTATGTAATCCTAACTGTATTTATAATATAGGTACAAAGTCTTTATATTATAATGAAACCCATCTTTCTGTGTATGGTTCTAACTATATTGGAGAAAAATACTTAGAAAGAGGCATAATAGACCCTGTATTTTATAAAATAAAGAAATTATATAAAGAAAAAAAGGGTTATTTACTACAATTCAATGAAAAAACCAAGCGTTATTCCCTAGAGAAAACTAAGCACAACGAAGTTAAATAAGGTCTATTAAACATGAAGTCTATTGAAACATTAAATTTTGTTCATCAAGATGCTCCAAACCTTGTTCTTATATCTTGCTACAGTAACACATATAAGAAAGGGTGGGCATTAAAACACTTTCAAAACACACATAATATTTATGTTATTTTGCATGATATAAATGATAATTATGCCTATTATCATGACCTTACTCAAAAATATAATCATATTAAAGCATTATTAGACTCCTTAAATCTTTATAAATTTAGCATATGTTCGATTTCTTTTGGTGGTATAATCGCATATTATTTAATGTTTTATTTCCCAGAAAGAGTAACCAAAGCAATTATTCATGATTTTCATTATAATAGCTCATGTAATTACCCAAACTCTTTTTTTTGTGTTAGAGAAATAAATACTAAAAATTGGACTATTCCTCAACATTCTGATATTCCTATACTTTTTTTGTTGCATAGAGGATCTTTTGTGAAAAAAAATAATGTATTGCAGATTATAAACATATTTACTAAAATTAAGTTTATATTTTTTATAAATGATCATTCTCTTGAATATAAAAAATTTAAAGGTAATCATCATATAGCTTTTTTTCTTTTTAATTTGCAAACTATAAAACAATTCTGGAATTATCAATCTAAGAATTTTATTCTTAATAACAATAATACTCAGCCATCTAAAATAAATAAAATACTTATTCATATATTTCTTTTACTTTTCAACAAATATAAAATCTAAGTTGTAATACTAGCTAATATATACCACTGCCCTGCAGTGTTTTTCATGCGGGTTTCTGTAGCTTGCTTTGCTGTAGAATTAACAGTTGTTATGGCTTTGTGGGAATGATCTTCAATATTATGTGTGTGATTTCCACCATGTCCTGTATTAACACCACCATATCCACCCCATGCTGGGTCTTGTAAACTGTCATTATTATTAGCTTTATCTCTATACACATCTGATATATCTGTATAGGTCATTGGATGAGTATGATCTCCTGCATTTGTGGTCTTTAAGCCAATTTTATTATCAATTGTGGTTGTGGCTGTTAACCCTAATTTTTGCATGGCGTCTTCTTCAAAAGTTCCTAATTCCCTGCTATCTCCATATCTTATATGCCTTAAAGTGCCATCGTAAAAATCAGGCATTGCAAAAGTGCCATCGCCCCTATCTTCGGCTTTTAATACCTGAAACAACAGTGGATAGTCATCTATATAAACTATATTTTTAGAATCCATCAATAACCATGTTTTTCTAAAGTTTGCTCCACCTGTTTTTACTATCTCTTGGTCTTTATGTTGATTATCTGTATTAAACCATTTATCTATCCCTACCATGGATTCTATTTGATCTTCTATTGTTTTTTGCTGTTGAACTTCTTGCTCGGCTAATTTAGCAATTACCATCTCTAACTTATTACTGAAAGATTCTACTTTATTTTCTAATTTTATATTTTGATTATTTAAAAACATTATTTTTGCCCTCTTTTTATATTAATTAACAACATTATTATACATTAAAAGTATAAAGGTTGCAACTAAAAAAAGACTGTTGCAAACATTATTTATTGCAACTTATAACTATAAATCCTATATCTATGCACACATCAGCATAGATATACCAACAATAATTGAGCTACCCATTAGTAATATTTAAAAAGACATCTTCTAATGAAGATTTAGCCACATGAAATGATTTAATACCCACATTTTGTTTAAATAAACTTTCTAAAATCAGCCCCATTTCCTCTTCTTGAGAAAAATTGATTGCCACATTGTTAGAATCTTTAACTTCACAATGAAAGCCTGATATTTGAAAATTATGTTCCAAAGTGGTTTTAGTAGCTACATTTAGTACTTGCTTACCAATTTTATCCATTAGGTTTATTTTGCTATCATTAACAATTAACTTGCCTTTGTTGATAATTGCAATTTTATCGCATAAAAATTCAGCCTCTTCTAAATAATGGGTAGTTAGAATAATTGTTTTGCCATTTTTATTTAATACTTGTAAAAAGTTCCATAGTAAATGTCTTAGTTCTACATCTACCCCTGCGGTTGGTTCATCTAAAATTAAGAGGTCGGGATTATGGATCATAGCTTTGGCAATAAGCAGTCTACGCCTCATTCCTCCCGATAAACTACGGGTACTTTTAAAAGCATGCTCTTTTAAACCTAAATTTTCTAATAATTCCATAATAGAATCAACATTTTTTTTCAAGCCATACATACCCTGTTGAAAAGTTAAAATCTCAATAGCATTAAAAAATGGGTCAAAATTAAGTTCTTGGGGAACAATGCCTACATGCTGTTTAAATAATGTGGCATCTTTTTCATTATCGTAACCATTGAATGTAATAGAGCCTGATGTCTTCTTTACAACTGAGGCTATAATATTAATAAGGGTAGATTTACCTGCACCATTTGGACCAAGCAGGGCTAAAAAATCACCCTTTTGAACTTCTAAGTTCATATCTTCTATAGCAATTTTATTATTAGAATAAACTTTTTTGATATTTCTGATATTTAACATTTTCTTTTTCACAGTTATTATTTTATA
Source organism: Alphaproteobacteria bacterium (assembly GCA_947460385.1). Lineage (GTDB taxonomy): Bacteria > Pseudomonadota > Alphaproteobacteria > WRAU01 > Hepatincolaceae > CANHGT01. The sequence continues at coordinate 400 of CANHGT010000061.1, read as the reverse complement.
ATGGTATTATTAATTTTGTGATGGATTATAAAAAAAATCAAGTAGTTTATTAAATATAAGGATTATTACTTTGGAAATAAAAGAAATTACCCATAGCCGTAGTGTATTTTGCGATGGTACTTTTGTAGAAAATAATATTAAATCTTTAGGACACCCTAAAGTATTTTTACAAATTAAAGATGGCGAAAGTACAATTGTTTGCCCTTATTGTTCTAAGCAGTTTATTTTAGAGCATAAAGACAATATGATCTTAGATACCCATTAATTGATGAAGAAACTTTGTTTAATTGATGGTTCCGCCTTTATTTTTAGGGCGTTCCATGCTTTGCCACCGCTAAGCAATGCACAAGGGGTGCCTGTTAATGCGGTGTATGGTTTTGTTAAATCTATTATGGCAATA
>CANHGT010000060.1 GCA_947460385.1 Alphaproteobacteria bacterium | reverse complement strand
TATTTTAAATTGCTTGAAAATTAGCCTATAATTTACTATTATAATATTATTATAATAGGATTAAAAATAAAGATGACTAATATGCACTTATATTTCTTTGACTTAGACGACACAATAACAAATACTCGTAAAATTGTAATGGAGATATTACAAAATAATAAAACTCCTGAAGTATCTTATCATAAATTTAATAAGTGGATGGAAGAAAAAATAAACGAATATGGGGTAGACAACATACCTTTATTAGATAATGCCATAGTATCTTTATTACGTAAATTATTACTTGAACAACCAGAAAATGTTTATTATATTACTGCTAGGTCTTCAAGTGTAAGAAAAGATACCATACTTTGGTTAAAACATCATAAATTATGGATTAATGATGAACAATTAATTATGGATACCGAAGGTGTTAAAGGCTTTACTATTAGTAAAATACTTGGTAATAGCCCTAAAGAATTTGCATTTTTGTTTGACGATTTAAAAGCGAACCATGTAGAGGCATCAAAATATAGTAATATAATATCTTGCCTACCGTTTTAAAATAATGGAATATAATATAATTGAAATTAATAAAAGTAAAGTTGCCCCATTAATTACAGGGCACCCTTGGGTTTTTTCAGGGGCATTGCTTTGCAAGTATCCTAATTTAAAAAATGGTGAGATTGTAAAATTATTTTGCAACAGTAATTATGTGGCTACAGGGGTATTTAATAATAACAGCATAGCTTTTAAAGTACTATCTTTTAATGAAAATGATGTTATTGATTCCGCATTCATTATTAATAACATTAAATCTATACACAATAATAAAAAATCATTGTATGTAAATGAAGAAAATAACGGTTTTAGATTAGTAAATGCCGATGCCGATTATTTACCGGGCTTAATAATAGATGTATTCCATAATTTAGCAGTTTTTCAGGTATCTTCCATATTAATGGAAAGCTTTATTGCCGATATTATATTAGCCCTAAAACAATTAAATTTTGCCCATATAGTTGAAAAATCTGATTCTGAATCAAGGAAATTAGATGGCTTACTTGTTAAAAAGCCAATTGTTCACTACGGAGTTCAGCAAAGTTCTTACAAGTTTTTAGAAAATGGCATTACCATGTTGTGTGATCCATTGTGTGGGCAAAAAACAGGCTTTTTTTTAGACCAAAAACTAGCAAGAAACTGGCTAAAACATAACTCTAAAAACAAAAAAGTTGTGAATTTATTCTCCTACAGCGGTGGCTTTGGGGTATCTGCCTTGATTGGTGAAGCAAGGGCAGTAATTAATGTAGATGTATCTAAAGAAGCACTGCAACTAGCTGAATTAATCTTTCAAGAAAATAATGCTAGCAATAGCAATTGTTTATATAGTTGTATTAAATCTGATGTTTTTGAATACTTGCAACAAGATTTTCAAGCCGATGTGTTAATTTGTGATCCACCTGCATTTGCTAAAAATAAAGCATCATTAGATAATGCTGTGAAAGCTTATGTGAAAATTAATGCTAAATGTTTATCTAAATTAAGCGTTGGCAATATTTTTATTACCTCTTCTTGTTCGGGGCTTTTAAAAATGGAAGATTTTATTAATATCATTAAAAAAGCATGCTTACAAGCCAATAAAAAGGTGAAAATATTGCACGAATTTAAACAGCATAGTGATCACAGCATAATTTTAGGCTTTAAAGAGGGCGAATACTTAAAAACTTTAATTTTAGAAATTATTTAGCTATAAATCAATCATAATAATACTTAGATGCCCAAATATTCACCATACAAATGTTGATTTGTATTTTACAAGCCTTTGAGTATTTTATAAAAGTCCATAATGTTTCTATCTGTGAAATCTGAAATGAAATCTATAACATTTATTAAATTCTCATAAGTTGTTAATTTAACATCTATTTTTGTTTCAAGCAAGTTATTTATACGTTTAGATTTAGGGTGATTAGGCTTTAAAATCATTTTATAAAATTCTTCTAAAATTCCTGTTATTGCCTCAATTCCTATGATTTCTGCATGTATTTTATCGTGTGATGTGAAAATATTTGCCCGTGCATATTTCTTACACTCACTTATTTCATCACGAAATACCGTAGTTTGTAACAACTCACTATTAAATGTTCCATTTAGAATATCTTCCTCGTTCTCTATAAAAACTCTTTGTGTTTCTACAATTAAATTAGATATAGCTTTACCCCGTAACCATTCTACTTTTTTACGTGCATCTAACTTTTTATAAAAAGGCTCTTTGCGTAAATCAATAACTCTTTCTTTGGCTTCCCCACTATATTTACTTGGCTGTCTTGCTATAGGTCCTAACAGTGTTTCTACCTCTTTTAATGAACTTAATGATACAAAAAAAGCATCTTCAATATCTGCCACACAATAACAAATATCATCTGCCGCCTCAAGAATAAAGGCGAGTGGGTGGCGGTAATAAACTTCTTCATTGTCTATTAATTTTATTAAACCAAGCTCATTAGCTATGTTTTTTAATGTATCTTTTTCAGTGCTCATAACACCAACTTTTGCCGTACCTATTTTACCATCTAAAATATCTTTGTCTACATACACTCTAGGATATTTACAGAAAGTGCCTAAAGTTGCATAAGTAAGTTTTAAACCACCCTCATATTTCCAACCAGCTAAATTTGTTATTATTCTAAAGCCTTGTGAATTACCATCAAAATGCAGTAAGTTGTTATATTCTTCTTGGGACATGGTTTTTAAAAGACTGTCATGATTGTCGGTAATAAAGGCAATAATTGCATCTTCACCCACATGCCCAAAAGGAGGGTTGCCAATATCATGGGCTAAACAAGCTGCCTGAATAATATAACCAAAATCATGCTCATTAATACAATCTAATTCATATTTATTTACCAAATACTGCCCAATGTTATATCCTAAAGACCTACCAACTCCTGAAACCTCTAGTGAGTGAGTTAGTCTTGTGCGAACATAATCACTTTTAGCTAAAGGGTGTACTTGGGTTTTATCTTGTAATTTTCTAAAGTGCGATGAATAAGTAATACGGTCAACATCTATTAGGTAGTTGCTACGAGTATTGTTGCTATTTTGGTAGCTATCTTCCCCTAATCTTCTGTTAGATAGTAATTTAACCCACTTTTCTTTTAATTCTTTATGGCTTTTCATTTCATTCCTAAAATGCTATATTATACGTTGTATATAATTATATACTAATATATAAATGAATAACATAAAAATTATTATGATTGGTGAATTATGCACTGTACTTGTTTAGATTGTAAAAATTTAGAAAATATTGATTATTTTGTAAATAAAAACTTACTGTTTAAAAAAGATCGTCCTTTTGGTATTTCAAGCTATTTATTGGTATTAGAAGAAATTGATAATTTAATATCTAAAGTAGAAGCATTTATTGATTCTGTAGATGAGCTTATTATTGTTGTACAATCTTTAAGTGTAAATACTTTAAATATTGCTAAAAATCTTGCCAGTGAATATCCAGAAAAAATTAAAGTATTTGAATATGTGCCTGTAATTAATGAAAGAACTACCAACAATGTTTTTGAAAATCCGTTTAATGTTCACGGTATTGTTAATTTAAAATACTTTGCTTTAAACCTATGTAATTATAAATACGCTTTACCTATTCATGTAAATCAAACTTACAATAAAAGCGATGTAAATAATTTATGTATTAATATTAAAAGCAAAGATATTAATATTGGTAGAATTTATAATGATCCTGTTGTAAATTTTCAGCGTAATATTTTTGAGGTTTGTACATGTGTTGAGTGCTTAAATGGTAATTATGATCCACACAATTATATCGCTAATTTAACAGATTTAGAAATTGAAAATAGAGCTATTGGGATATCTGGTTTTGCTAGGGTATACAATGATGCTCCAAGCCTGGAAGCAAGTGTAAAAAGTGTAATAGATTCAATTGATGAGCTTATGATTGTAGTACAACCCTGTACAGATAATTCTTTAGAAATAGCCTTAAAATTAGAACAAGAATACCCTAACAAAATTAAAGTTTTTAATTATAAACCTGCTGTGTATTGGTCTTATTCAATGCAAGAACATTATCATTTAGATAATCCATTTAGCGTACATAGCTTTGTTAATTACTCTAATTTCGCTTTAACGAAATGTAAATATGTTCATGTTATTAAAATAGATACAGATCAAATATATATAAAAGAAAAAATGCAAGGAATAGGTGATAGCTATAGGGGTAAAAAATATAAATATGGAATTATAGAACGTATTGAAAACTTTTTATTTCCAAAAAAGCCTTCTGTATTAATGCGTAATTTTATGAAAAGAATGAATAAAAACCATTATTTTTTTCAACAACATAACAGTACAGGGGAAGATTATCCTTGCGACCATAAACACTTAAATTTTTGCTTACATGGTGGTTTATTTTGGATTCACACTGCAAACTTAAAGAAACATAGGCAATCAGCATTTGATAATTATGTATTATTTAAAGATTGTTTAAATAAAAATTATAAAGAATTAATTGAAGCAGGAATTAATAATCACACTTGGCCATCACACTTCTTTATTAAAGATACTTGGAACGTAGATAGATTTTTTATAAAAAAAATGACTTTACCAAGTGCTAATTTATATGAGAATTTAGAGTAATAATGTCAACTAACATACTAATTATTGGAATAGATGAAGTAGGGCGGGGTTGTTTAGCAGGGCCTGTTGTGGCTAGTGCTTGTATTCTTAATAACAATTTTCCCCTAGAAATACTTAATGAGATTAAAGATTCTAAAATTATATCTAAAAAAAAGCGTGAACAATTAGCTGAAATTATTAAAAACAATAGCAAGTAT
>CANHGT010000059.1 GCA_947460385.1 Alphaproteobacteria bacterium | reverse complement strand
GCTAAGTGCTTACGCACAATCTTTATATAGTTGCTATGCAACTTGCGTGTCTGTTCAGCACAAGCTAAGTGCTTACGCACAATCTTTATATAGTTGCTTCGCAACTTGCGTGTCATTCTGCACAAGCTAAGTGCGTATGCACAATCTTTATATAGTTGCTTCGCAACTTGCGTGTCTGTTCAGCACAAGTTTAATAGGCTACGCCTATAGTCTATATACAGTTGCTTTGCAACTTGCGTGTCCGCTGGCACAAGTTATTCTTCTGCACTATTTACTATTTTTTTACATACGGGTACTAATAGCAATGTAATAATAACTCCTACGAATGCAATAATAGACATGTAGGCAAAAAATGGGCTATAAACTCCTAAAATCTCAGCCATAGTATGTTCACCCTTGGGCAAAGCTACTTGTTGCGATAATACCGCAGAAAACACCGAAGTAACAGACAATGTAACCAGTTGTAAGCCTACTACAAAACCTGTAGAACGTTTTGGGGTAAGCCTTACAAGTGCTGAAACACCTAAAGCACTAATTAATAGTTCGGCTGTAGCTTGAAAAAAGTGGGCTATTAAAAACCAAAATGAAGCTATTCTACCATTCTCCATTGGAAACAATCCTGAAATAAATAATACTAAAAAAGCCATAGAACTAAATAATAAGCCAATTGCAAACTTTGTAAATATTGTTGGATTTTTATTGTTCTTTTCAAGGGCAGAGAAAATATAAGCTAAGATAGGGCTTACAATAATAATCCAAAATGGATTAAAAGATTGGGTAACTAGAGGATTAATGCTAAAACCAAAAAAATTAGTATCCATTGTATTAATTGCATAAAATATTACTGCTGTATACAATAAGTTATAAAATAAGAAAAATAGTAATGTTTGCAGTAATAAAATCAACACTACAAGCATTTTCTTTTTTTCACTCACTGTAGACTTGGTCATTTCAAAAATAAAAAAACCAAATACGGCCACAGCTAGAACGTAAACCACATTTTTTGTGATATCTAGATAATTAAAAGATAAATTAATTAAAGCTACCAAGCCTCCTAATGCTAATAAAAATGCTCCAATAACTTTTAAAGTTAGTGGTTTAAAGTCGGCATCACTACCTATTGATATAAGATGTTTTTTAAAGAAAATTAATATAAGAACATTTATTACCATTAATATGCCAGATAATAAAAACGCTCCCTGATAAGAAATAATAACCAATAAGATTGGAAAAGATATTCTAGCGGTAAAGGAACCTAAATTATTTAACATATAGTTATATGTAAAAGAACTATCCATGGCAACATTTTGATTACTACCATAAGATTTTGCAATTAATGTTCTCGGACCAGTATTAGATAATCCCCTAGCAAAGGCAGTTAAAGATAATGCTAATAAGCTTAAAATTTGGCTGTATTCTAGGGCAGCATAAGCCAAAGAGATATAAGATAAAATATACAGCATATAGCCCAATAATATGCCACGTTTTGCACCAAAAAACCTATCACAAAATAAACCCCCCAATGCAGAAAGAATAGGACCCAATGCTCCAAAAGCACCGAGAATCATCATGGTTTCTGCTTCGCTGATATTTAGATGTTTGTTGAAATATGCTACTAATAAGCCAAACATACCATAGTAAGAACTTCCCCAAAAAAATTGTGATATATTAACAATAATGGCAGATGGAACTTGTTTTATTTTTTCTGTAGACATATTGCCCTTCTTTTATTTGTAATTAATTTCACAACATCTATAAATCTTATAAACTAACACAATAGATAAGGCAATTTATATCAATAATAATTATAATGAATTAATTAAAACACGTATCTAATTAAAAATTGTGTTCTCACATAAGGATTAGACTTAACTGAATAATCTACTTTGGCGATTAATTCATCAGCTAAGCTTGTTCCGCTTATAAAAATAGAATTATTGTAGTTTACTTTTAGTACTGCTTTAAAATGGTCGTTAATATCATAGGAGGTTCCAAGACCTGCGTAAAATGGCATGCTTACTTTTACTATTGTTTTAGAATAGGATACTGCATCTTGCTCTTCAAGGGCATCTATATCTTTCCCATTGTATCCGAAACATGTAATAGTATTAAGCATAGTAATTGTTTTAGTAGTTAGGTCTAATTCATAATCACCTATTTCTATAGAATCATCACGTTCATATGTAAATTCTTGATAGCCATTTATACTAGCTTGACTTTCACACATCATTTTCATAACTATTGATTGCTCTTGTGTAGTGTCATCTAGTTTGGGCAAAACAATTATACTACCTTTTATTACCTCGAAGTCTACCTCTTCTTTGTTTTCTTCTTCTTGGGCTGCTGTTGCATGTTGTGTGATTCTTGCTGTGGCTGTAGATACTGAAATACCTGCTCCTGCATTTACAAAAATACGCCATTTCTTTTCAAAAAAAGTTAGTATGTCATATTCAAATTGAACATATAAAGAGGGTGTTACCCCTAGTTTACCTGAAGCACTTATGGGTGCTTTAATATCTTTGTCAAAACTTTTAAAATCAGGCGATTCTATTTTTTGTGAACTAAGTTCTAATTCAAAAGTTGGACCTAATCTAAAATTATTGGTTATTGAGTATAAATATGCAACACTAAATCCTATTGTTGAGCTGTTGCTTAGAGAATTTTGATAAATAATATCATTGTTATAGGTGTTTTTCACAAGCATATCTTGAGTATATGTTGCACCAAAGAGGTTTAATCCGAAATCTATAGAATGTGGAGATGCAACAAAAAACTTACTATAATATTTTTCATAATTTTTATTAATAATACGGTTATTAGGTTTAACAGGATTCTCTACTCCCACTTTAGATTTTATTCTAAGCTCGGAATCAGGTGTAAATTCAGCTGAGTAAAGCTCTTGGCTGATATCGTGGGAACTTTTGTTTTTTCTATTTTCGGCGATCTGTTTGTTTCTCTCACGTGCTTTTTTACGTCTTACCGAAGGCAGGTCTTCTTCTTCTTTAGACTGAGTATTTGCATTAACAGTTTCTGCATATATAGTAGGCGTTATATATGTAAATGCAATGAAAAATAATAGAGTTCTTAAAATATACATATGTCCTATGCTAAGTTATATTCACAACAATTGTTATTATCTTATAAAGAATAATATAAAACAATCTTATTGATGAAAATAGCAATTATTAGTAAAAAGAATGATATAATTAATATAATATAATAAATAAATTGAAATTTTAATAAAAAATCATTATGATATATGAATGCTTGATGAAAAGTCGATCATTGCACTGATAAGGTAGGGCATACCGATTCATTGTAAAATAAGTAATTAAAACACAATAATATATAAATTATAGGAGAAAAAAATGCCCAAGTATAAATTAAAATCTAAGTCGGCAGCTAAGAAAAGATTTAAAGTAACTGCCACAGGTCTTATTAAAGTAGGTTATGGTTGTAAACAGCATTTTTTAAGAAGACGAACTAAAACCATGAAACGTAGTGCTAGAGGTACTCATGTACTCTGTGCAGCTGATATGAAATTAGTTAAAAAATATGTTAGAACAGCGTAAGGAGTAAGAATAAATGGCAAGAGTAAAACGTGGCGTTACATCGCATAAAAGACATAAAAAAATCTTGGCTTTGGCAAAAGGTTATAGAGGAAGAAATAATAACGTTTATCGTGTAGCTTTAGGTAAGGTAGAAAAGGCTTTACAATATGCGTATCGTGATCGTAGAAATAAAAAAAGAGATATCCGTTCATTATGGATTCAAAGAATCAATGCTGCAGTAAGAGAGCATGGATTAACTTATTCTTTATTTATTAATGCTTTGAAAAAAGCTAATATAGAAGTAAATCGTAAAATTTTAGCAGAGTTAGCAGTGAATAATACCGAAGCTTTTAATGCTATTGTGGCACAAGCACAAAAAAGTATATCAGCTTAATTTTACACTTTTAAATAAGTAAAAATATAGAAAAAGGGAATAAATACTTCTTTGTAAGAATGTGGATATTCCTTTTTTTTATTTATTAAACACCATTAAAACAAGGGGTTATACACAATAGCCATGGATTCAAACATAGAAAAAATTTTACAAGAAGTTGAAATGAGTAGTAGTGTAGCAGAACTAGATTCTATCTATGTAAAACTATTTGCTAAAACAGGACTTTTAACAAGTATGATGAAGAATTTAGCTAATTTGTCTATTGAAGACAAAAAAATTCAAGGCAAAATCATTAATGATTCTAAAACTTTGTTACAGAATGCAATCCAAAGCAAAAAAGAAATTTTAATTGACCAAGCTTTAGATGAAAAAATTGCTAAAGAAAAAATTGATTTGAGCTTGCCAATAAACTACATAGAAAAAAGTGGTATCCACCCTATTTCACAAGTAATTGAACAAATCATTGCTATTTTTGGGAGTATGGGCTTTAAAGTAGCTACAGGCAATGAAATAGAAGATTCTTGGTATAATTTTACAGCACTCAATGTGCCAGAACATCACCCTGCACGCCAAGAACATGATACTTTTTATATGTCTATGTTAGATAAAGAGAAGAATAAAAAGTTATTAAGAACGCATACATCAAATGTACAAATTCACTCTTTAATGAATGCTAAAGAGTTTCCTTTAAAAATAATTGCACCAGGTAGAACTTACAGAAGTGATAGTGATTCTACTCATTCGCCTATGTTTCATCAGGTAGAAGGGTTATTTGTAGATTTAAAGGAAAATATTAGTGTTCCTTTGTTAAAATCTATGCTTTTGCATTTTTGCTCTAAATTTTTTGGGGTAGAGAATCTACCGTTAAGGTTTAGACCAAGCTATTTCCCATTTACATCGCCTTCCTATGAAGTAGATATACAGTGTAATAAAAGTGGCTCCCAGTTAGTGATTGGCGAGGG
>CANHGT010000058.1 GCA_947460385.1 Alphaproteobacteria bacterium | reverse complement strand
TTAAATATTGATTGTAAATTATTTACAGATAACAGTGAATTGTTTAATTATTTAAAAGGGCTAGACGATGATTCTTTAATTTTAGTATGTGGTTCATTATATTTTATTGGAAATATAATGAAAGATAATAACATTGTTCCTGTATAACAATACACATATTTTTTATGGGTTTGTCTAAATCAATAACAAAATCTAGGCATTAAGTTCAAAATATCAATACCCCACTTGCAAAGCAAAGCAAATTTCTCTACAAAGCGAGTGGGGATATTAATAAAACTAAGCCTGTTTAATTACAGCCTTACCATGATATTGAGCTATTTCACCTAATTCTTCTTCAATTCTAATTAATTGATTGTACTTAGCTAAACGATCACTTCTAGATAAAGAACCTGTTTTAATTTGCCCTGCATTTGTAGCCACTGCAATATCAGCAATGATTGAATCTTCAGTTTCACCACTTCTATGAGAAATAACAGCAGTATAACCAGCTTTATGTGCCATTTCAACGGCTAAAAAAGTTTCAGATAAAGTTCCAATTTGGTTTACTTTCACTAAAATAGAATTACCAACATGGCTTTGAATACCTTTAGCTAATCTTTCAGGATTAGTAACAAATAAATCATCACCTACTAATTGTACTTTAGAACCTAAAGTTTTGGTTAATAATTCCCAACCTTTCCAGTCATCTTCTGCTAAACCATCTTCTAATGAGTAAATAGGATATTTATTGCATAAATCTTCCCAATATTTTACCATTTCTTCAGAAGTTCTTACAACTCCTTCACCTTTCATATTATATTTACCATCTTTGTAGAATTCACTAGATGCTGCATCAATTGCAAACATAATGTCTGTGCCAGCTTTGTATCCAGCTTTTTCTACTGCCATTACTAAAGAATCTAATGCTTCTTGAGAAGATTTTAATTCAGGAGCAAACCCACCTTCATCACCAACATTAGTATTTAAACCTTTATCTTTTAAAATACCTTTTAATGCGTGGAATATTTCAGCACCCATTCTTACTGCATCAGCCATTGTTGTAGCAGATACTGGAGCAATCATAAATTCTTGTACATCAATTGGGTTATCGGCATGTTGCCCACCATTAATTACATTCATCATAGGAACAGGCAATAAATGAGCATTAAACCCACCTAAATATTTATATAAAGGTAAGCCACAGTCTTCAGCTGCGGCTTTTGCTACTGCCATAGATACGCCAAGAATTGCATTGGCACCAAGCCTTGATTTGTTTGGTGTGCCATCTAAATCTATCAATGTCTTATCAATTAATTTTTGATCACTAGCAGAAAAACCTACTAATGCTTCATAAATTTCTATATTAACAGCTTCAACGGCTTTTAATACGCCTTTGCCTCCATAACGAGACTTATCACCATCTTTTAACTCATGAGCTTCATGAGCACCTGTTGATGCTCCAGATGGAACAGCGGCACGACCCATTGCACCACTATCTAAAATTACATCAACTTCAACGGTTGGATTTCCCCTACTATCTAAAACTTCTCTAGCTTTAATATCTATAATTTCTGACATATTATTTATCTCCATTATTATGAATGTTAGTTATATAAACCCTATAAGACATTCTTTTAGTTACACTAACTTTACATTACGAATCATAACATTTTGTTATTAATATTACAATTTTTTATTTAATAAAATTTATTTGATCAACTATAACCTTACATTCTACAGGCATATTAATAAAAAACAACCCACTTTTAAGCATGCCAACATGATTAGTTTTTTTGTAAGGATTGTTAGAAATATCTATTTCATGCTTATAACAACTAGGATACCTAATACTAAGTAATGATTCTAGCATTTGGACATATAGATTATTTTGTAAAACGGGATACCATAACATAATAATTGCATCGGGGTATTTTTTATAAAACATCTCTATAAATTTTACAACCCATGTGTATTCATCTTTTATTTCATAAGATGGATCAATAAGAATAATTTTTTTACTATTAGTAACAATAGGCAATTTAAGAGCCGTTGTGTAACCATCTTCATAAAAAACCTGTACATTTTTATATGGTAACATTAATTGTTTGAGAGTTTTATATTCTTGGGGGTGTAATTCCATTAATAACAAAGAATCAGTTGGTCTTAAAATAGACTTTGCCAACAAGGGTGAACCAAAATATGCCCAATTACCAAATTCTTTTTGAATTTTACCAATTATTTGAAAATACAATGAATCCTTAGGAATATTATTATTTTTTAAGAGTCTTAATAAGCCGTGCTTACTTTCCATAGTTTTTATGGCATACTCATTGCTTAAGTTATATAAACCCGCCCCCGCATGACTATCTATATAATTGATACTTTGTGGTTGCTTGATTAAATGCCCCAGAATAATAGATAAAAAGTAATGTTTATGTACATCAGCCATATTGCCAGAATGGTACATGTGTTGATATGATAGCATTATTTATCTCTTAATATCCCACCAATATTTTTCTCTACACTAACAATAATACTATTACAGATAGCTTTTATTTCTTCATCTACGAAAGTTTTATCTATTGCTTGTAAAGTAACTTGGATTCCTATAGATTTTTTATTTTCAGGAATATGGGTTCCTATATATAAATCAAAAACATGAACCCCTGTAATAAACTTTTTATCTGACGACTTAATTACCCTAATAATATCTTGCACAGGAATAGATTCATCAATAATAAAGGCAAAGTCTCGTATTACAGGCATAAAAGCAGATAATACAACAGGAGCTTTAACAACACTTTTGTTTTTAGGCAATGGAATTCTATCTATAAACAATTCTGCCACAATCATATTGTATTCTAGATTCAATTTTTGCAATGTTTTAGGGTGTAACTCGCCAAAATGAGCTATTACATTATTTTTACCTAGCACTAATTTTGCTGATTTTCCGGGGTGATAATAAGATGGTAGATTTGTTTGTTCTACTACCAAGCTTTCACAATTGAATCCTAAGTCTTCAATTAATTTATACAGCATTCTTTTTGCTTCCCAAACATTGTATGGCTTATTACTCTCTTGCCAATTTTTAACAGATTGTTCTCCAGCTAAAATAAACGATGCACTACGTTCCTCAGTTCCTAGTGGCGTATAAATATTACTTACTTCAAAAAATTTAAAATTATGCACAGCATTATTAATATTTTTCATAGCAATATTTACCAAAGATGGTACGAGTGATTGACGCATAACACTTAAATCTTCCGATATAGGATTGCTTACAACAAGTAGATCATCATACATATTAAAGGTATTACTTAAAAATTTAGAAATAAAAGACATATTAATAGTTTCTAAACAGCCTAAAGATGCTAAAGAGCGTTTAGATACAATTTGTTTTTTATAAGAATCATCAAATGCTAATAAATTGTTTTGCAAAGAAATATCAATGGATAAATATGGTAAATTATTTACCCCATAGATTCTAATAATTTCAGCCACAACAACACAAGCATCATTAATATCATTGCGGTAACTAGGAGAACACACACTAAAATTATTGTTATTTACAGTAAAACGAAAATTTAATTTTTCTAAAATACTAGACACAGTAGAAACTGAAAAATTTATTCCTGCCATGTTATTTAAGTATTCTAAATTGAAATCTATAGTTTGCTTATTAACTTCAGTGCTGAATTTTTGGCAAATTAAAGGAGTTCCCCCACATATGTCTACAATTAAAGATAATGCCATACTTATTGCCAATTCAATATTTGCTACATCTATCTCTCTTTCAAAGCGATAAGCAGATTCTGTGTTGATATTTAATTGACGCTTAGCCAATGCTATTATTTTATTATCAAAATGTGCTCCCTCTAGTAATACATGGGTTGTTTTTAAATCACTAGATGTATCAAGAGACCCCTTAATTCCCCCAATAGCACCATAGCTATTACCAAAGGTTACCATAGGGATAATGCTACTAAGGGTTGATTCTTTTTCATCTAGCCCAATAAATTTTTCATTATCTTGAGCAAATTTAATTGATACAGTGCTAGAATCTTTAATTTTATTAAAATCGTAACAGTGTAGTGGCTGATTCAAAGTAAAACATACATAATTAGTAATATCTACCAGTGCATTGTGTGAATTCTGCCCTATAAGACTTAATCTTTGTTGTAACCACTTAGGGCTTTCAACGTTTTTTACATTTTTAATTTCTTGTAAAATAAATTTTTTACTTATTTGCTCATCTATTTGAAAGCTAATAGTGTTAGTTGATGTTTCTAATGAAGCAATTTCTTTTACATAAGGCATAGGCTTTAAAGTACCCAAACTAGCACTAGATAATTCTTTTGCTATACCCCTTACCCCAAGTAGGTCTCCCCTGTTTGGCGTTAAAGAAATTTCTACAACTGTATCATTAAGCCCTAGAATATTTGAAGCTAAATCTCCTACTTCACCACTACTAAACTCTATAATGCTACCATGATCATCAGAAATTCCCAACTCTTTCGCAGATAGCATCATACCATTGCTTTCAACCCCACGAATATTAGCTTTTTTTAAGGTAACATCTAAAGCAGGAATATATGTTCCTTCTTTAGCAAAAATCACATAAATACCTGCCCTAGCATTGGGTGCCCCACACACAATTTGTAGTAGTCCTTGATTGGTTTCAACCTGACATACTTGCAAGCTATCGGCATTTGGATGTTTTTCAGCAGATTTAATATAAGCTACAGTAAAAGGAGATAAAATTTTATTATAATCGGTACAGGAATCAATTTCTACACCAAGTTCAATTAAACCTTGCAATAACTCTTCGGTGCTACATGTAAAATCTAAATGTTCTTTTAACCAGTTTAATGTAAATTTCATTAGTCTAAACCTCCTGTAATGCTTGGACTCTTAAGAACACTAAAGTTATTATAAGATAACCAACGCTTATCACTTTCAAATAAAGCTCTCATATCTTTAAACCCATATTTCAACATAGTTAATCTTTCAATACCAATACCAAATGCTAATCCTGAATATGTTTTTGTATCTACATTGCAATTGTTTAATACATTTGGGTGAACTATTCCTGCACCTAAAATTTCTAACCAATCATTACCCTCGCCAATCACTAACTGGGAGCCACTTTTATTACACTGTATATCTACTTCATAGGAAGGCGATGTAAATGGGAAATAGCTTGGTCTAAACCTTAACGGTAGATTCTCTACCCCAAAAAATTTAGAGCAAAAATGCAAAAGCATAGA
>CANHGT010000057.1 GCA_947460385.1 Alphaproteobacteria bacterium | reverse complement strand
TTGTGTATTACTTGTAGAATCTGGGGTTGTTTCAGTTACTTGCCGTTGTTCTTCCACGGGCTTTTCTACCTCATTAGCCAATTCAGAACCAAAATTAGTTTCATTTTTAGTGCTATCAGCATTGTAAGATCTAAGTTTTAAAAGGTCATTATTTCTTTCTTCTTCAGTTTTTACAAGAGGAGATTTGAAATTAGGTGAATTTTTAGATTTAAAAATATAATCCACTGAAGAAGATCTATTTTTTTTCAATATTCTTAATAATACTCCAACAAAAAAAGAGTAAAATTCAAAAAGCATAAAGATGATGCTTTCATAAATTACACTAAATATTAACTTAACTACTTTATACACAAAAATACCTAATTTTATTTAGCAGTTTTCACTTTAGGTTTGTTTGCATCTTCTTTGTTCTCATCGGGCAAAGCTTCAGGAAGAACTGTTTCTGATGGTTGTGATGCTAAAACAATAGGCAAGATTTCCAATGATCCTTTTTCCCACAAATAAGACTGAATACCTAAAGAAATAGTTTTAGCTAGCTTTGCTTGATAGGCTTCATCTTTAAGATTTGTAACATCTTCATCATTAGATAAAAAACCTAATTCTACAAGTACAGAGGCAGTGTTTGGAACTTTTAACACTGCAAATCCAGCGGATCTAATAGGGTTAATTAATAATTTAACTCCTTTCTGAACTTTAGATATTATATTTTTAGCTAAAGTTGTAGATTCGTTAATTTTAACTCTTTGTGATAAACTTACCAATATTCTATTTACAGATTCATCTTCTTTTGTTAATGGAACTCCTGCAACTAAATCTGATTGATTTGTGTTATTTGCTAATAGTTGAGCCTGAGCATCTGATGCGACATCAGATAAATAATATATAGACAAACCTGCAGAATCACTATTAACCTCTGCTTTATCTGCATGAATAGAAACAAATAGTGATGCTTTTAAATACTCTGCCCACAAAATTCTATCTTTAAGAGGTAAATAATAATCACCATCTCTAGTCATAACTACTGATAGTTCTTTGTTCTGTTCTAATTCACTCTTTATTAGCTTAGCGACATCTAATACTAAATATTTTTCAACTGCTGAATTACTAAAAGATGTTGCACCTGGGTCTTTTCCTCCATGACCGGGGTCTAAAAACACTATGATTTTAGATTTTTTATCTGCGGGAACACTTGGTTTTTTATATTTAACTTCGCTTAAATAAGATTTGATTTGCTCAACAGTTCTAGATTTTTTTTGAAGTTCTTTTTCTGCTTTTATTTTTTCATCTGCAATATTTGCAATATTGTCAACAACCATTTCATCGTTTACAAAAACAAGATTGTTGCTAGATAAAACCGAATTTTTACTGTTTCCTCCACCCATTTCTATAACTAACTCATACTTATCTTTAGCCTTATAAACCGCATATGATCTACTTAAAGATATTGGTCTTGCTAAATCCGTTATAACTCTAAAAACATTTTCACTAGGTGAGCCGTATCTAAATCCATTAACCAGAGTAACAGGAATTTTTTTTCTAATTTTTTCGTTATTTGCACTCCACTGATATGGCATGGGAATATCCATCATTAATCTAAATGGAAAATTTAACACTTTCAATTCTGCCATAAAAGGTTTATCTACTTCAAAAATTAATTTAATTAAGCCGTCGGGAGTACGCACTAGATTTACATCTAAGATTGAACCAACTTTATTTTCAAACTGTTTTCTTAAATATTCTTTTTTTAACTGCGTATCTTTTAACTTAGATTGCTCCAGAGTAAGAAACGAATCACCATCATTTTTAGCATCAACAGTAGGAACCTTAGGTGCCGAAGCAACAGTTGGAACTGAGGCACCAATATCAATCTTGACAGTTGATTCTCCTTTCTTAGGAACATTTTGTGAATTTAGAGTGCTAGATAATTTTTTATACAAGGCAGAATTCATAGATGGCGTACTTCCTAGAAGCTCTTCCTCTGCAACAAGGCTGTCAGTAAACCCATAAAACATCATAAACAATAAAATTGCAATAATTTGTATAAAATTCATTCTTAAAAATACCATCAATAAATTATCTCTTTGAAAAAACATAGTTAATATACCTACAAAAAGATATATTTCTTAAATTAATATTATTTTTTTTATTTATTATCTTAAATATATTATACTATATAATAGATTAGTCTTATTTAATTATCAAGTAATTAATTAAAATATTATTGTTTTTTAGTTGTTTTGAGGTCTTATCATGACTGTTTTTAAAGAATAGTTAATATTTTAACCTACAAAATTATGCTAAACAGATTAATTTAGAAATAACATATTTAATATTAAGAAGAGGAAAAGTATGACAAATAAAATATTGATAGACTCCTCTCACTTTGAAGAAACAAGAGTTGCCGTTTTAAAAAATGGCAAAGTTGATGAATACGAATTTGCAGTAGCTAACAAAGAAGAGTTAAAAGGTAATATTTACTTAGCTAGAGTAACCAAAGTTGAATCTTCTTTGCAGGCTGCTTTTGTTGATTATGGTGAGAAAAAACAAGGTTTTTTACCTTTTAACGAAATAAATATTAACTACTTTAGCCTATCATCTGAAGAAGTAGAATCTATTAAGCAAAAACAACTAGATTATAGAAAATCTATTAAAGAGGCGATGCTTAATAAACTTAAATTGAAAAAACAAGGAGTAGCAGATGTTGAAAAGTCTGATGCCCCTAAGCAAGAAGAAGATGAAAGTCTAATTGCTAAAAAAAGTGATGCAGTAGATAATTCTGTGCCTGATTCTACAAAAGGAGAATCTATTGAATCAATAGAAAACTCTAATTCAGGAGAAGATGAATTATTAGATATCTTAGATGAAGAGATTTTTAATGAAGAGCTATTAATTAAGCAACTAGAAGAAGAAAATTTAGCATATGGCACAAGATTCGGCTATAAAATACAAGATGTTATAAAACCAGATCAGTACGTATTAGTACAAATTGTAAAAGATGAAAGAGGCAGTAAGGGAGCTTCTTTAACTACATGTTTATCTTTGCCAGGGAGGTATTGTGTTTTAATGCCTAATACTCCTTTTGAGGGTGGAATTTCTAAGAAAATTAGTAATTATAAAGATCGTAAAAGATTGCGAGATATTATTAAAACATTAAATATTCCTGAAGATATTAATATAATTATCCGTACTGCAAGCGTAGAACAGCCCGATGAACATATTATTCACGATTATAATTATGTTTATACCTTGTGGCAAATGATTAAAAAACAAGCTGATGCAATTAAGAAACCCGGTTTATTATATGAAGAGGGCATGTTAATTAAGAGGGTGATTCGTGATATTTATTCTCAAGATATAGATGAAATTGTTATAGATGGTAAACAATCTTTTGAAACTGCAAAGCATTTGGCAAAGCTAATTGCTCCTGAAATTATGCAAAAACTGGTACGATTCAATCATCCAAAGTTATCTTTATTTAAATATTATGGAATTGAAGACTACATTCGTAGCATTTATTCTCCTGTAGTCTTTTTAAAATCAGGAGGCTACATTGTTATTCACCCAACAGAAGCATTAGTTTCTATTGATATTAACTCTGGGCGTTCTAAAGGCAGAAGAAATGTAGAGGAAACTGCCTTAAAAACTAATTTAGAAGCAGCAGCTGAGATTGTGCAACAGTTAAAGTTAAGAGATATTGGTGGGTTAATTGTTATTGATTTTATTGATATGGAAAATCCTAAAAATAAAATGATGGTAACTAAAAAACTCAAAGAATTGGTTAAAGAAGACCGTGCAAAATTACAAGTTGGTTCTATTTCTAATTTTGGGTTATTGGAAATATCTAGGCAAAGACTTAGAACTTCTATTGTAGAGCGTAACTTTCAAGTTTGTCCTAAATGTCAAGGCGTTGGTCATGTTTTACCTATGGAGTTAAATGCTTTACAAATTGTGCGTAATATACAAAGTGATGTAGAAAATAGAACTATTCGTAAAATTGCACCAGACAGTAGGCTAGTTATTAAGATTCCTACAAAAGAAGCATTTTATATTTTAAATCATAAGCGTGATGTTTTTATTGAGATGGAAGAAATTTTAGGTACTCAAGTTAAAATAGAGTGTGATGATAGCATTCCTTATCCATTTTATTTAGTGGTTGAAGAGAAAAAATTTACAACAGTTGATGATCCACAGTTTTTCTTAGAATATGAAATAGAAGCAAATTTAAGTAAGCAGAATTTAGCAAATAAAGAAATTTCTAATAAAAAGAAAGAGCTTAAATCTAATAGAAATAACTCTAATATGAACAATAAAGGCAAAAATTCTTTTAAAAGTAAGCAGGTAGCCCCTGTGAAAACAGGTTGGTTAAGCAAGTTATTTGGTAAATAATTATAGAGAGTGTTTTTATGGGTGTGAATCTAAAAAAAATTATAGTGATATTTGTTATTTTTAGTATATGCACTCATAAAACACTTCTTGCTAATAATCAAGTTCTTGTTATTAAAGATTTAGAAGTAGAAAATTTTATTAAGAAGTTAGTAACTCCATTGTTTAAAGTAGCAGGGGTAGATGAAAAATCTATTTCTATTTTTTTAATAGATAATCCAATGCCTAATGCCTTTGTTACAGGTGGGCAGAATATTTTTATTCATACAGGACTAATAACTCTAGCAGATAATTATAATGAGATTATTGGTGTTTTAGCTCATGAATTAGGACATATTACAGGTGGGCATTTATCAAGGGCAGAAATAGCTTATGCCAATGTTAATATTTTTGTTTTATTAGGTTTTGCTGCAATGTTATTAACTATTCCTTTTATGAAGAGTGATAATATTAGTGATATGGGAGGGGTAATAGGTTTTTTAGGTTATAGTACACAGCAAATTGCAGTAGGTAGTATTCTAAACTATTCAAGGGGAGAAGAATCTCAGGCAGATCAAATAGCTGTAGAGTATCTTAGCCAAACAAATTATGACTTAAGTGGTTTTTTAACTTTTATGGAAAAATTGCAAAAAAAAGAAGACACTACTTTAACTAGTAACACTATGTACGCATGGTACTCTACACACCCACTAACCAAAGATAGAATTTCTTTTTTATCAAACCATATTAAAAATAATAGCAGAAATATTAAGGATAATAAGAGCTTAGAAAATGATTTTACAATGGTAAAAGCCAAAATAGAAGGTTATGTATGGAATTATAAAACGGTATATAATGTATATGGCAAGGAACATAGTAATAAAGCTCTGTACGCATTAGCAGGAGCAGAATATAAAGAGGGTAACTATGAAAAATCTCGCTTGTATTTAGATAAAATATTGCACAGTTATCCAACTAACAAATATATTTTAGAGTTTATTGCCGATACCTATTTTTATCAAAATAACTATGTTAGTGCATTAGAATATTATAAAAAGGTATATAGCCAAGATATGAATGATGTAATTAGCTTTAG
>CANHGT010000056.1 GCA_947460385.1 Alphaproteobacteria bacterium | reverse complement strand
TTAAAAGGAGAGAGGTTATTAAAAAGCCTGAAATTACAAAGAAAATATCTACCCCTAAGTAGCCACCAAGCAAATAGCTTGGGAATATATGAAAAATTAGAACAGATATAACAGCTAAAGCCCGAAGCCCTGTAATATCTGCCCTGTAAGTGGTGGAATGTGCATTATGTTGTTGCAATATAGTTCTTATTTTAGTTGATAATGAAATATTATTATATAATAAATAATATCAACTATATTGTCTATAATTTATTTATTTTTTTACAACAATTTCTACATTGGCTACTCCCGAGTGAAATTCTATAGAATAAGACCCTGATGTTAGCTTGTTAACATCGTTAATAACAGTATTGTTTTGCTTAATAATGCTAAATCCACGCTCTAGTGTCTTATGGAACGATAAACCTAGTAGAAATCTATTCATGCTGTTCAAGTTTTGACTATAGTTGTTTATTTTGCCATGAATAGCATGCAAGCGAAAAGAAGCATTCTGCAAGTGCAATTGCCTATGTTCAATAAGTGCTATAGGATTTTTTAAATTTACATTAATTCTACTAATTCTCAATTGTTTATGATGCACCATATCTATTACATGATTAGATAACACGGTAAATAAATTATTTGCTTTTCTGTTTAAAAACCTTATATATTTTTCAGGTGTTTGTAATGCCCTACTATGCAAAGTAATACGTTCGTTGTTTAAATAGATTAAGTTTTGTATTTGATACTTAATTTGTGATATATTTTTGTATAGCGATTCTATTAAATCAAGCCTATTTGCCATATGCTTAATAGATGCAGTAGGTGTTGATACAGATAAATCGGCTACCATGTCTGCCAAACTTAAGTTGGTTTCATGCCCTATTGCTGTAATAATTGGTATTTCACTATTAGAAATTGCTTTTACTAAGTTTATATCATTAAAATGGTATAAATCTTCTTCGCTACCTCCGCCCCTTGCAACTATTAAGAAGTCTACTCTTTTTGCCAATGTATGAAATTTATTTATTGCCCTGATAATAGATTCTACAGAATCAATTCCTTGTACAGCCACATCGTACAAAAAAACATCACAAGGAAATTTACCTTCCAGATTTTTTTTAATATCTTCAATTACTGCCCCATCTTTAGAAGTAATAATTCCTATAGACTTTGGATATGCGGTTAATATGCGTTTTGGCTTAGCAAAGTAACCTTCTTTAGTTAATTGCTCCTTAACTATTGCCAAAGCCTTTGCAATGCTTCCTGCACCTTGTGGGGTAACATCTTGTGTGGTAATAAAAATTTTATTATTACTAGGGAACACGGTAATTTTTCCACGTAGTTTAACAATATCACCATTTTGTAATATATGCTGATATTTTCCTACTTGCTTATTCCAACAAACACATGAAATAATAGCATTGTCATCTTTTAAAGAAAAGTACAAATGCCCAGATTTTTGATGCAAAGCCACAGCAGTAACCTCACCAATAATATCTACAATGGGAAAACTTTCAAGTAAAGTTTGTTTAATATTATTAATAAATTCGGTAACTGTATATTGGTACTGAAACATGTCTTCTATTCTTGTGTTTATATGAAAATAATACTAAAATTAATAAGTATAATATATCATAATAGGGGCATAATACATGAATAAATTTAAAGAATTTCAAGATAAAATTAATAATCATTATCAATTACTACAAAATAAATCAATTAGTGAATTATTTAAAGATAACAATCATGTGAAAAATTCTACCTTTGAATTAGATGATTTATATTTAGATGTTTCTAAAAATTTATTTACTACAGAAACATTAGGCTTATTTATACAACATGCAGAAGAAATTAACCTAAAAAAACAAATAGGGCAAATGTTTGCAGGAGAACAAATTAATTTCACAGAAAAAAGAGCAGTACTACACACCGCCCTTAGAAATCCTCACTGCAGTTTACCCCAAGCCACAGAAATTAAAGAAGCAAAACAACATTTTGAATCCTTTGTAAATGATTTTACCAACAAAAAAATTAAAGGATATACGGGACAAGATTTTACTACAATTGTAAATATTGGCATTGGTGGTTCTTACTTAGGTACACAAATGGCATGTAATGCACTCAACAACGAACAAAATAAAGATGTGCCAGTTTATTTTATATCTAATGTAGATGCCCATAATTTAGTAGATATTTTAAATAAGATTAATCCTGAAACTACTTTGTTTACCATCGCATCTAAAACTTTTACCACCCAAGAAACATTGCTAAATGCTAACACTGTAAAACAATGGTTTATTAATAAAGCAGGGGTTGATGCTGTAAAAAAACACTTTGTGGCTCTATCTACTAACATTAAAGCAGTAAAAGAATTTGGCATTACAGAAAACTGGATTTTTGGTTTTTGGGATTACATTGGTGGGCGTTATTCAATTTGGAGTGCCATTGGTTTACCATTAGCCCTAAAATTAGGAGTTAACGGCTTTAATGAATTTTTATCAGGTGCATTATTAGTAGACGATCATTTTCAAAATACTCCATTAGAAAAAAATATACCTTTTGTGTTAGCATCAATCTCAATGTGGTACAACAATATGTTCAACTACGATAGTTATGCTATATTGCCATACGACTACCGTCTACGTGATTTTAGCAGGTATGTACAACAATTAGAAATGGAAAGCAATGGTAAGCATATTACTAAAAATGGCACTGCTACGGGTTATAATACATCACCACTTGTTTTTGGAGAACCCGGCACCGATTCGCAACATTCCTTTTATCAGATGCTTCATCAGGGTACAAAAATTATTCCTTGTGATTTTATAGGGTTTATTAAAGCAGAACACAGTCATAATAGCCATCAAGATGTAGTCATAGCTAATCTTTTTGCACAAAGTGAAGCCCTCATGACAGGCAAAAATGAACATGAAGTGATGCAAGAACTTGCAACCTCAGGTTTATCTAATGAAGATGCACAACAATTATTACCCCATAAACTTTTTGCAGGAAATAGACCAAGTAACACCTTTCTTTTTAAAGAGTTATCGCCTAAAACGCTGGGCATGCTTTGTGCTATATATGAGCAGAAGATTTTTGTACAAGGGGTTTTTTGGAACATCAATTCCTTTGATCAATGGGGGGTAGAACTGGGTAAAAAGCTAGCAAACTCTATATTGGAAGACATTACATCTAGTTTAATAAAAAATAGTACTAATGAATCTACGGTAAACTTATTAAAATGCTACAAAAAATGCTAGAAGCAAGATAAAGATAAGACAAGAATAATAATCATTGCTATTAGTCTAAAATTTAGTTATACTAAGGTTTAATTATTATATTGTTGTCTTATTTTGCTCTTTGGTTTACATAAATATTGATGTTTCTTATAGCACTTAAGCTAATATTTAATAGTTTTGGGTGTGTAAAAAGCACTTATTTTAGTATCACGTTAATTAAAGTAAACAGGAAAATAAAATGTTTGATGATAACAACAATGACTATAATTCTTCAAGTGAAGGACACTCTTCTGCCAAATTAACAGGCAAAGTAAAATGGTTCAACAAAGATAAAGGTTACGGGTTTATAGTGCCTGATGACAAAACCAATGATGTGTTCGTTCATATCAATAACTTAAATAAATCTAGCCCAGCTATTGATTCACTCTATGAAAACGATTTAGTGAAATACAATGTAGAAGTTGGTAGAAATGATAAAATTTCTGCAGTAAATATTGAAGTTTTAGAGTCAGCTCCAAGAACTTTTAATAGTAGCAGTAGAAGTAATACCCGTAGTTTCAATAGAAGCTATTAAAAAATGTACAATGTTTTGGCTACCGTCATTACTGAATAGGAAAAAAAATTATATATGGAAAATTTTAATGAGTTTAACATCGAAGATTGGTTAAAAAAATCACTCTTAAAGATGGGATACGAAAAACCAACCCCGATACAAGCCCAATCAATTCCAGAATCTCTTTCAGGTAGTGATATTTTAGGCACAGCTCAAACAGGTACAGGTAAAACTGCAGCATTTTTAATTCCATTGATTAATCATTTATGTTTAAACAGTGGAAGTACAGCCCTAGTATTAACCCCAACAAGAGAATTAGCAAAACAAGTACATACTGTAGCAATTCAAATGTTAAGTGGATACAAGGGTTTACAAGCAGCTTTAATTATTGGTGGGGATAGCATGCAACGTCAATTCTATGAATTACGTCGTTGTCCCCGCTTAATTGTTGGAACACCTGGTCGTGTTACCGATCATTTACATCAAAAAACTTTAAGTTTGCGTAAAGCTTCTTTTGTAGTTTTAGATGAAACAGATAGAATGTTAGACATGGGTTTTGGTATTCAAATAGATGAAGTGTTTAAGCATATAGAATGTGAAAAACAAACTTTATTGTTTTCGGCAACATTGCCTAAAGAAATATTAGAAATGTCTAAAAGATATTTAGTTAGCCCTAAAAGAATAGAAGTAGGCTCGGTAAATACTGTAGCTATTAATATTGAACAAGAGTTAATTCAAACACGAGAAAAAAACAAAGTTTTAGTTGAAATATTAGAACAAGCCGAAGGTTCGTCTATTATTTTTGTAAGAACTCAAAAAGCTGCAGAAATTCTTAAAGACAAATTGACTGAATTAGGTTTAAAGTCTGATACACTACATGGTGGATTAAGACAAAACAAAAGAAATATAGTAATACAAAATTTTAGAAGAGAAAAATTTAACATCTTGGTTGCAACTGATATTGCTTCTAGGGGGTTAGATATACCTCATATCCGTTCTGTAATTAATTATGATCTTCCTGATAATCCAGAAGATTATGTACACAGAATCGGTAGAACAGCTAGAAATGAACAAAGTGGTAAAGCTTACAACTTGGTAAATCCTTTAGATAATGCCAAATGGAACGCTATTCAGAAATTTTTAGGTAATAAAACAGCCGAAAAACTTCCTGAAGATCAAAGTGTAAAAAAAGGTAGAGGTGGGTTTAAAAGCCAAGGTTCTAAATTCTTTGGCAATAAAGACAGAAGCTTTGGACCAGCTAAATCAAGAGGACCAAGACCTCCGCATCATGGGCAAAGAGAACATTCTAATGTTCAAAGAGCTCCTAGAGATAGAAGTTCAGATTTTACGCCTGCTTTTTTAGGGGGACAAAATCATGGAAATAATTTTGGTGATTCTTCAAATGGTAGACCAGCTTTTCGTAAACAACCAGAAATTAAAAAAGAAGTTTTTTATTATAAAGATGGTGAACAACCTAAAAGACCACAAAAATTTAATAAGCCAAAATATTAAATAATATATAACTAATTCTTTATATTTTGAACAAGTGAATGCTTGTTAGTAAGATTTTTGTTTGAACAAAAAAGAATATCTATTTAATTGTAGATATTCTTTTTTTATTACCAAAGATCCACTCTTTGTACTGATTACTACTTACTGCTTGATAGTGATATTTCATTTAGTTATATAATTATTAGCAATGATTTTAAACAATTCAATTTGTTCATGTTCCCAAGCTACG
>CANHGT010000055.1 GCA_947460385.1 Alphaproteobacteria bacterium | reverse complement strand
GCAATTTCTACTAATTCTGCACAAGCTTTATTGCTTAAGGTGATATTTTTAGCATTGCCACCTATCATAAAAACATCAAAAGGTTTTTGTAAATTGTTTAATATTTCATTGCTATTGTTATAAGAAGCTTGTATGTTGTGGGGGGCAGTAAGAATTGGCACAACATTATTTCCTTTAGGCGGTTTTTTATAAGCATGATAAAAACATAAATCAATAAGTGAATGAACTTTACCCGGTGGCATTAAATAAATTAATTTAGCATCTTTAAAATACTTTTTCGCAAAAAGTGAGCTTGCTAAAGTTCTACGACCAATGGCAATAATTATTTGGGGTTTGGGCAGTAATTTTATTTTTTCTTGATTGGCTTTGGTAGGTGGTAAAAAGCTAAATAGTGATGGTTCAGCCTTAAAGCAGGTGATTTTTGTTGCAACATTGCTAATCTTAAGTTGATTATCTATTGCATTTACAACTCCTGTAATTTGTGATAAATGCCCACATTTACCATCATGAATAGCTAATATTTCCATTTTTAAAAGAACTTTTTTGCATTATTTTTTCACATATAATATAATAATAGCATATTATATGCAATTACAAAAAAGAAAAGTTATGAAAAAATTAGATATCATTTTAATAAATCCTCGTGGGTTCTGTGCCGGGGTAGATAGGGCAATAGAAATTGTAGAAAAATCTTTAGAAAAATTTGGCAAGCCGTTATATGTTAGGCATGAAATAGTTCACAACAAAGTTATTGTGGAAAATTTTAAAAAAAGAGGGGTGATTTTCGTAGAAGAAGTATCACAGATTCCTGTAGGAAGTACAGCAATTTTTTCTGCACATGGGGTAGCTAAAGTTGTAGAAAATGAGGCTAAAGAAAAATCATTAAATTATTTAGATGCCACATGTCCGCTTGTAACCAAAGTTCATAAAGCAGGAATAGATTACAAAAGCAAGGGTTATGAAATTATTCTTATTGGTCATGTAAATCACCCTGAGGTTGTTGGAACCATGGGCAGAATAGAGCCACCTGTACATTTGGTTTCATCTATTGCTGATATAGCTAACCTTAATATTTCATCTGATAAAATAGCATTTATTACCCAAACTACTTTATCTATGCTAGACACTAAAGATATTATAGAGGCATTACAGCATAAATTTCCTAATATAGAAGGCTTAGATAATAAAAATATCTGCTATGCCACCCAAAATAGACAAATGGCGGTTTTAGATGTAATTAATGATGTGGATTCGTTAATAGTAATAGGATCGCAAAATAGTTCTAATTCTAAGCGTTTAAAAGAAATAGGCGATAATTATAACAAGCCATCTTTTTTAATAGATAATCTAATTAACATTCCATTTGAGGCATTAAACTCTTGTAAATCTTTGGCTGTTACAGCGGGGGCTTCTGCTCCTGAGTATCTAGTTCAAGATATTATTTCAGAAATTAAAAAGCATTATGATACATCTGTAAAAGAACATCATTATACCGAAGAAAATGTAGTGTTTCACTTGCCAAAACAACTTAGATAAAGCTTGTTTTGAAAAAAATGATTTTATTGATTGCTAATTTGTACAAAAATACTATTATTGTTTTATTATTTTGGAATTTAATTTTATTTTAAAAATTTAACACAAGAGAACAAAACATGTATGATGCTTTTTTACAAATGAAGTTATTTCAATTTGTTTTCATGTATTTAATTCTTTCTATTATTATAGGAGTTTTATCGGGCATGAGAATAAAAAACGCATCTGATTTTGTTAATGCAGGAAGGAATTTATCTTTACCTTTTGTAATTGCCATGGTTTTTGCCACTTGGTTTGGTTCTGAAGCAATTTTAGGAATACCTGCTGAATTTATTAAGGAAGGTTTTTCGGGCATCATAAAAGACCCCTTTGGAGCATTCTTTTGCTTATCTATTGTTGGAGCTATTATGGCTAAGCGTTGGTATCGTCTTAAAGTAATTACTTTGGCAAATATTTATGAAAAAAGATTTGGTAGCAAAGTAGAAATTATTATGACACTTAGCATTGTTGTATCTTATTTTGGTTGGGTGGCAGCACAAATGACAGCCATGGGCATTCTTATTCATATATTATCTGGCGGATTAATTCCTCAAGATGTTGCCATAGTTATGGGGGCATCGGTTGTTTTATTATATACAATTAGTGGTGGAATGCTTTCTATTGCTATTAATGATTTTGTACAATTTTTAGTAATTGTAGTTAGTTTGTTGTACATGTTATTTTATTTTACTGGTGAAGCAGGTGGTATAACCAAGGTAATACAGCAAGCCAACGATGATAAAATGTTCTTTTTTATTAAGAATTTTGACCGTCATTCTATGATAGAATTTTTTGGTGCATTAATAACTTTAATGCTGGGATCTATTCCACAACAAGATATTTTTCAAAGGGTTACTTCGGCAAAAAGTGAAAAAGTGGCTAGAAATGGTATGTTGTTAGGGGCAGGATTTTATCTTACTTTTTGTTTAATTCCAATTATTTTAATTGTTTGTGCTAAAATGATTGACCCAACACTGGTAAATAAATATTTAGAAACAGACTCCCAAATGATTTTACCAACTTTTATTTTAAAGAATACTCCTTTAATTTTGCAAGTAATGTTTTTTGGAGCCTTAATTTCAGCAATCATGTCTACCGCTAGTGGAACACTCTTAGCACCATCTGTAACTATTACTGAAAATATTGTTAAAAAGATGTTTCCTAAAATAACCGATAAAATGTATATACTTGCCTTAAGATTAACAATTTTATGTACGGGTTTAGCTGTAACTATTTTTGCTATTAAATCTACTAGTACCATTTATGAAATGGTTGGAGATGCTTATAAAATAACCTTAGTAACTGCGGTTATTCCTTTGTTTGCAGCTATGTTTTGGCGTAGGGCTACAACACTTGGTGCATTATTCTCTATTTCACTGGGATTTGTTGTGTGGATAGGCGGTGAAATATCTTCAATTAGTCAGCCCCAATTATTTGGATTTTTAGCTAGTTTTTTTGGTATGATTATTGGTTCTTACTTATCTAAAAAACAAGATATTTGTATTATTGAAAGTGTTATTCACCCTACACCTATTAAGCCTAAGCCAGCTAAAATAAAAAAGAAGGCAACTATATTTATATAAAAGGATCTTTCTATAAATTATTGCTTTGTTCAAAACTGTGTAAAAATTCAAGCATTTCTTCTAAGCTCCATTTAAGCACAGTTTTTATTATATTAGAATCAAATCCTTGCCTATACAAAGATGCTAGTTGTTTTTGTTGTGCTTTTTCATCTATCTCTTTAATAGAAAAAACTGCAAATTTCTTCTTTTTTATAAATTTAATAATACTATATATCTCAATGTTGTCAGGCTCTTCATGAATAATATTGTTTAATTGATATTTATTATTTTCTAAACCTTTTTCTTTAAGTTTTAGGTTAATTATTACTTTAGATTTACCTTGTTTAACTAATTTTTTTGCCGTGTATTGTGCATAACTTAAATCATTAAGATAGCCAAGATTTTCTAAATGGTTAATTGCTTTTGCAATATTCTCTTCCCACTGTTGAATAAGTGATTCAGGTGGTAGTGGGGCATCTATATTTTGCTTTCTATGATAATCTTTTAATTTTTTTAAAAGAAATTTATGTAAATTAGCAGAAGATGTAGAATACCTAGCTAAATATCTAAAAGCCATGCTTTTAATTGCCTGATAATTTCGTTCTACATTAATATCTGAAATGATTTCTTGCATTTTTTGTAATTTTTTTTAAAAATGTATTAGAATATGGTAATATTAATTTATAAATAATATCACAAGTATATAAATAAGAGAAATGAAAATGAATAAACAAGAATATAATAAATTTATTATGTTATGGGCGTTTTATAATAAAGAAGTATCAAGATTTTTAAAAGTTTGGGGGCAAACAATTTTAGGTCCTGTAATTACTACATCTTTATTTTTAATGATATTCATTGTAGCAGTTGGTGAGAAAAATACAGGGCTACCATATACTTATGCTCAATTTTTAGTTCCCGGCTTAATAATGATGACGGTTATTCAAAATGCTTTTGCCAATACATCTAGTTCGCTAATGATGGCAAAAATGCACGGCAACATCATAGATGTATTTATGTCTCCATTAACAGGCATATATGTAGTTACAGGTTTTTTACTAGGTGCAATAACTAGGGGATTATTTGTTAGTATTGCTATATTATTATATTCTATGATTTTTATTGATGTGAAAATATACAATATAGGCTTAGCTTTATATTATGTAATTAGTGCATCGGGGGTACTCGGCTTAATGGGTGTTATTGCAGGAATTATTTGCATTAAGTTTGACCAAATTTCAAATTTTACTAGTTTGTTTATTACTCCGTTCTCTTTTTTATCGGGAACATTTTACTCTATTAGTAAATTACCTGAATCAGTGCAGACTGTTATTCATTATAATCCATTTTTTTATATGATTGATGGGCTTAGATACAGTTTTTTAGGCACAAGCGATTCTCATGTATTGTTAGGAGGGTTAGTACTCTTGGCTATTAATATTGTATTATTTACTTTGTGCGTTATTTTATGGAATAAAGGCTATAGGATTAAAAGTTAATGGTTATAGAGTATCAAGAAGATGTTCTATTATCTTTTGGTTTTAAAGATAAAAACATTAAAGGCAAAATCGTTAAGCTAAAAAAAATACCAAAAGAGTTGCTATCTAGGTTTTCAGTTAGTAAGGAAATAGATAAACTGTTTATTGAAACATCTGCTTTATCTTGTGTAATATCTAGTAATTTTAAATTTGATGGCACATTTAAGTTACAACTTAACTGCTATAATGCCCCCGTAAAGGTTATTTTGTGCGATAATAAGCAAAATGGTAATACTCGTTCTTACATTAGCATAGATGAACTAGAGTTAGAAAAAATTAAAAATAAAGATGACTTAACTTTTCAAGACCTAGTAGGCAACGGGCAAATGATTTTTCACATGTTGCCCCAGTACGCACATGAGCCGTATCAAGCAATTATTCCCCTTTCTGGTGAAAACATCTCGGCATGTGTAAACAGTTGGTTTGAAAATTCCGAGCAAGTTACAACCTTCACCAAAGCATGGTCTAGTGTTAAAAAAGGCGTTGTTGTTGTAATATTCTTACAAAAAATCGCAGATAACTATGCCACAGAAGACATGCAAGAACAAAATCAAAATGATTTTAACACTGTAAAAATTCTTACAGAAAGCCTAAGCTATAAAGAAGCAATGGAAGATAATTTAGAAGAAATTCTATATAATTTATATAATGAGTTTGAAGTTTTACTTTATCCTAAAACATACTTTTACGATTCATGTTCTTGCTCTATAGAAAAAATACAGGAAGTATTAAAAACAATTCCTATTGATGAAATTAATGAAATTAAAGCAGAGAACGATGGTTTTGTAAAAATTAATTGTGATTTTTGTAAAAAAGAATATAAAGTTCAGTAAAAAATATATATAATAAATAATATAGCTAAATCTTTATAATTTGAGAAGGTTATCGTTGCTGTAACTACTTTTTAAGAGAAAGTTCGCCTCGTACTCCTAGTATCCAATTAAAATAGTTTAGCTATATGTAATAGATATAACTAAATAGGTGGTTTTTATAATGGCTAATTTCGTGCTTACAATGAAAGATGTTAAAAAAGTTTATCCGGGTGGAAAAACTATACTAAATGGCTTGTATTTATCTTTTATGGAAGGTGCAAAAATAGGAATACTCGGACACAACGGTGCGGGTAAGTCTACTTTCTTAAAAATTGTGGCAGGAATAGATAAAGAAGTAAGCGGAGAAATTTGGGTCAGAGATAAAGTAAAAATTGGTTACTTACCACAGGAACCACAGCTTGATCCAACTTTAAGTGTGAAAGATAACATTCTTGC
>CANHGT010000054.1 GCA_947460385.1 Alphaproteobacteria bacterium | reverse complement strand
TTAAAGGGACTGAAATATTATTTTTTAGCAACCAAATATCATCGTCTTTAATATGCCTTCTATCTTCTCTTAAGTGGGCGGTTATTTGCTTTGCCCCGGCATCTATCGCCATTTTTGTTAAATCTAGCAAGCTAGGATAATTCTCGCCTCTAGCATTTCTAATTGTAGCAATATGGTCTACATTAAACCCAAGAGTATATTTCATTTATTTCCACCTTTTTGTTTTATTGTTTGATTAATATTGTTTTATTTATTGCTATTTATAAAATTTTTTGCTGCCTCCTTTTGTGCCGTTAGTTTATTTGCCCCTTGCCCTTGCACAGGATTGTAACCCTCTACATTTACTGTTACTGTAAAAACGGGGTTATGGTCTTCCCCTGTTTTATATAAATCTGTGTATGTTGGAATAGGTAATTTATTTTGTTGAGCCCATTCTTGCAACATAGACTTAGGATTATAATTAATATGTTTATTAAGTGAAATACATTCATCTATATGCTTTTGAAAATATCTTATAATAAAAGATTTTACAGGTTCTATCGAGTTACTATCTAAATAAATTGATGCAATAATAGCCTCAACTGTATCAACAATGATACTATGTTCTATTTGCCCGCTAAATTGTATAAAATCTTTTAAACATAATTCCTCTGCTATTAAATATAAAACATCTTTTGAGGTAATATATGCAAATATTTTAGATAAATCACCTTCATTTTTATTTGGAAATTGCATGTATAGCATTTCTGCAATTATGAGCCCCAATAATTTATCGCCTAAAAACTCATATCTTTCATTATTGGCAAAATTAATCATACTGCTATGAGTAAGTGCTACTGTTAAGTGGGATATATCTTTAAAAGTATAAGAAATATTTTTTTCTAATTTGTTCATAAATGCCTTAATTAATTTGTCGTTCTACACTTTGTACAAAGGGAGAATTATGTACCCTATCTATTACATTATGTAACTCGTGAATATCCTTAACCGTTAGTATAATTTCTAAAGAAACTAACAGATCTGATTCTTCCGCTTCTGTAGTTATAATGCTTTGTACGTTGATATTATTAATTGTTAAAATGTTAAAAATATTTGCCAATGCACCAACTTTATTTTTACATAAAAGCTTAATTTTCGCTTTATGCAACGAGGTATTATTGTTTGCCCATAAAATACGTACTACCATTATATTTGCCGACCAATCGTTGTAAAGTATATCACAATTATTATGATGCACTTCAATATCATTATTAGGTAAAACTACCCCTACAATAGAATCGCCGTAAATAGGATAACAACACTGGGATATTTTTACCGAATCTACTTTGCACTTTACTTTTGAACAATCAAATAAATCTTTATGATTTACTGCATTCTTAATATTTGTATGCGGATAAAGTTCATTAATAAGAGCTATCATGTTTACTTTACCATCTATGATTTTTTCAAACAATATACGTTCAGATGGAATATTTAAGATATTTATCATTTTCGGCAATAATTCGGCATAAAAATTTACTCCTTCTTTCTCAAAATAGTAATGTAATACTGCTTCAGCTTGTTGTTGAACATCTTTTTTATGAATATTTCTTAAATAACGCTTAATAGACAATTTAGCTACTCCTGTATGCACAAAAGATAGCCAAGAAGCTTGGGGTACAACATTACTATTTGCAATTACCTCAATTGTATCTCCATTAGATAAAATACTAAAAATAGGACGACTGATTCCATTTATTTTTACCTCACTGCAATGATGTCCTACATCACTATGAATAGAGTAAGCAAAATCTAAAGCACTTGATCCCTTAGGCAATGATACTAATTCTCCCTTTGGGGTAAACACAAACACTTCTGAACTAAATACATTAATTTTAGTATATTCGTAGATATCGGCAATGTCTAAATCGGGGTGCTGAATTACATTTAAAATATCTTTTAACCATGAATATTGATTAACATTGTACTGTTCTTTCACAGGATTTTTATAATTCCAATGGGAAACAATGCCATATTCTGCAAAATCTTGCATTTCTTGTGTTCTAATTTGTAATTCTACATTAATATTATTTTTAATAATAATGCCCGTATGGAGTGATCTATAATTATTCATTTTTGGTGAACTTATATAGTCTTTAAACCTAGAAAAAATGGCTCTATATTTGCTATGAATTGTATACAATACCTCGTAACAACTTTTTACATCTTCTACTACAATCCTAAAAGCGAATACATCAAATACTTCTTCAAACGATAGTTTTTTTGTTTGCATTTTTTTCCATAATGAATACGGTTTCTTAATTCTACCTGATATACTATAAAATATAATATTATGTTGGGTTAATAATTCTGTAATTTCTTTCTTTAAAGTATCAATCGATTCTTGTAAATTTACTTCTAAGTCTCTTAATTTATCATTAATCACTTTTTTAATGTTAGGCTCTAGGATTTCAAAGGCTAGGTCTTCTAACTCATCTTTTATTTTGTGTAAAGAAATACGTTCAGCTAGTGGAACATAAACCTCTAAGGTTTCAAGAGCTATTTCTTTTCTTTTAGATTCTTTACTAATTGCACCAAGTGTTTGCATATTATCTAAACGATCAAAAATCTTAATTAGCAATACCCTAATGTCATCAATGCAAGATAAAATAAATTTCCTAATGTTTTCAACTTTTGCCACCTCTTTAGATACAAAGTGAATAGTGTTTAATTTGGTTACACCCATCACTAAATTAGATACTACCTCGCCAAAAGTATCGGTAATGTATTCGCAGGTTATATCTGTATCTTCTACAACATCATGCAATAAGCCTGCTATAATTGTTTGATAGTCGAATTTATATTCCATTAAAGATAATGCAACCCTAGTTGGGTGAATAATATATGGTTCCCCCGAATGTCTTTTTTGATTAATATGAGCTTTTTCCGCAATATTAAATGCTAAGATAATTATATCTGCATTATCTTTGTATTTATCTTTAACCTCAGCAAGAAATTTATCTATAACTTCTATTAACATAAACCACCTATTTAATTGCATGTAACTAAATTATATGCTTGCTTAACAATTTTGCAAGCATTAAAACAACCTACTATAGTGTTTCAACAAATAAGACTTAATCATAGCATTATTGTAAGATAAAGACATAATAATTTCAATGATAATTTTTAAGATATATTTGATTTTTTATACAAAACATGCTAACATGCTAATTGTATCTTAAGGACACTTAGCTCAGTTGGTAGAGCAGTTGACTCTTAATCAATAGGTCGTTGGTTCGATCCCAACAGTGTCCACCATATAAATTTTCACCTTCATTAATTTACTTATATATAATAAAAAACCCTTAATAATTTGTATTATTAGGGTTATTAGTTATATTATTCAATTTTTAGTTGTACTTATTCTATGATAATCATTTTAAAGTTCCTCATTTTGTTTATTAATAGTCTTGTGAAACATAGGTTGCTTTATTATTTGAGTTATTTTATGATTTTTTTTGTTATCTGTGCCTACTTTTAAAATTTAATCTAAAATTTTTCTTAATATAATAAATATTGATAATTACCATCTTTATGTACCATATCTTTTACAGAGTCAATGTTATTTAAATATGTATAAGCTTTTAAAGAAAATTGCTCTAAATATTCTTTAACTTCATTTACAAATTCATTAATAGCACTTTTGGAAATCGTTTCATTGTCAGAATATTCATCAAAACAATGATTGTAAAGATATTTAGAAAACTCACTAGGATTTTTATAACTCTTAGGAATTAAATCAAAAAAATCTTTTAAAAAATTATTACATAAACTTTTTACATCTTCATATTCATCTAATGTTTTTTTATTATCAAACATATTTTTTAAATTTACAAAAAAGCTATCTATAGAATGAGAAAAATCAAAATTTTCAATATCTTTAATAGCAGAACTTAAAGACTTATTCGCAGTCTCATATTTATTAAGACCTATTTTGAAAGATATTGTATCAGATGATTCCTCTTTTGAAAAATGACTTTCCAACTCTTTTAAAAAATCATTATATAAATTTTCATAGTCGTTTAAATTTATATTAAGTTTAGTGCCATCATAAGACTTATTTAGAATTTGAAGTTTAGGAGCTTTACCTTTTTTAAAATCTGTTTCAATAAACTCACTAAAATAATTAATGATATGAGCAACAACGTCTGTTTTAAATTTAAATCTTTTTTGCTCTATGATATGCCTTTGTTGTATTAACAATATATAAATAATAAAATTATGATAAAACTTGGTGTTATATGATATTATAGATATTCAGTAACATTTAGTTTGAAAACTACTTTTTTACATGTGTCGCTTTGGTGCTTAATGTTAGGCATGTGGGCATCATTTACATGAAATAACGCAAACATTCCTTTGCTAAGCAGTACAGGATTTTCTATTTCACCCAAGTATGTTATAAAATCTTTTTCCGCATTGTATTCTTTATTAATAACTAGCTTATTAATAGAGTTGTAGCCAATAATTTCTTCCCCTTCTAATATATAATGAATATCTATATACTTTTTATGGGATTCCCAAAATCCATCTGCTTTATTTTTTAAAGTAGGAGTATTAATGGCATAAGATAATATATTTTTCTTCATAATAATTTTATCATCAATCTGTTCATTAAATGAATGGCTAGCAATAAAATTAAGAACGCTATAAAACTTCATATCTTTATAAATATCTTTATTATTAATATGATCTAAAATCATTATGATACCTTTTTTATATTATATATTAACATTATTATGCTATTATTATAATCATAGTTAATGTACTTTGTAAATGAAAATATAGCTATAGGGGGGTGAAAATATGAATCAAGTGGTTTTAATAACAGGTGCAACATCAGGAATTGGGCTTGCCCTAGCTAAGAAGTTTTTACAAGGCAATTATAAGGTTATTATTGCCAGTAGAAATATAGAGAAAGTACATGCTACTTCTAAAGAATTATCAGAGTATCCTAACTTTTTAAAAGGTGTGGTAATAGATGTAGATGATTATACATCTACCAGTAATACACTTTTACAACTAGATGATGAGTTTAAAATTAATATAATAGTAGCAAATGCAGGGGTATCTAGTGGGGTTTTAGTAGGCAACAAACTAGACATGCAACAATTTGATACAGTAGGTAAAGCAATTTTTCAAACTAATGTCTTTGGTGTATTTAATACTGTTCACCCACTAATTTCTAGGTTACAAAACAGAGAAAATAGTAAAATTGTAATTATTTCTTCCCTTAGTGCTTTTTTTGGTTTAAAGTCGGCTGTTTTTTATGCGGCATCAAAAGCTGCTATTAAAAGCTATGGCGAAGGTTTAAGACTTTTACTAAAAGACTATAATATTCAGGTTAGCAATGTTTTTCCAGGATTTGTAGAAAGCAATATTACATCTAGCAATACATTTAAAATGCCTTTTTTAATGAGCGGTGAACAAGCATCTAACATTATTATTAAGGGCATAGAAAACAAGAAAGGTTATATAATTTTTCCTAAAATATTGTATATAATAATTTACTTTATAAGCATTTTACCATTTTATATTAGGGAAAAAATATTATCACGTTTACCTAACAAATAAACTCATAGAATGCATGATAATGTAATTATACTATCGTTGTGATGCTGTAAATAATTTACTTGGCATTTAATTAGATTGTTTTGCTTTATGTTGCCTAACAAATAAACTCATAGAATGCATGATAATGTAATTATACTATCGTTGTGATGCTGTAAATAATGTACTTGGCATTTAATTAGATTGTTTTGCTTTATGTTTGCTTATAATATACTGCATAAGTTGGTATCTTAAGTGCTACCCTATAATAAATTATTACCATTTTTTAATATCTATTGCCTACAATATTCTAGTTTTTGTAGCAATTAAGCTAACATGTTATTTGTAAAGGTGCTAGTGAGAACTTGGGCAGTTTAGAGATACAATATATTTTAATAAAGACTGTTCTTGAATAAAAAGTGTAATTAAGGCTATAAATAAAAAAAAGCATTTAACTTATTTAGTTAAACACTTTTTTATAAATTCATTTTAAAAAAATTTAATGGCGGGAGCGACGAGACTCGAACTCGCGACCTCTTGCGTGACAGGCAAGCGTTCTAACCAACTGAACTACGCCCCCTTTAATAATAAAAGTAAAGCAAAATAAATAATGGTGGGCGGTGAGAGACT
>CANHGT010000053.1 GCA_947460385.1 Alphaproteobacteria bacterium | reverse complement strand
TTTGGTTTTGTAGAAGAACCACCAGCACCACTAAATATATTTGTTTTCGTGGCAGAGCCAACAAATGTATCAATACCGTTAAATTTTAGCCAGTTTGTACTATCTTTAGTTAATGTTCCCGCTTTTACATCAATTTCTATGTTGTCAGTTGCACCAGAGACATCTAATATATTTCCAGCTTTTAGCTTATTATCGTCAGTGCCAGTCCATGCAATGCTAGAAAAATCTATCTTACCATGTTCACCACCAACAATAGATTCTATATGTTGGTTATCTAAGGGAGTTGTTCCATCAAATTTAAAATAATCGTTATACTTAGAACCAATTATTTTATTAAAATTGCTAAAAATATATTTATTATTTGCATGGTTGGAAAAAATTACCTCATTATTTGTAATAGTTGTAAAGCTGGTAGCTATATCTAAGCCGTCAACTTTATCTAGTGATATAGTGTCATTAGCCGTTCCAACTTCATCTCCTCCATCTAAAGTTATATTTGCAGTTAAAAAAGTTTTATCTGCCGTTAAATAAACTGTATCTGTGCTGTTTTTTGTAGTTATAATAGAATTGAACCCATTAATTTTATCTACCTTTGTAGTACCCGTTGTTGGGTCTTTCTTTAATACCGTTCCTGCAACCAAATCTATTGTAAAGCTCACAATGTGTAAGTTACCCTTTCCTTCATATGTAAAGCTATTCTTACCCACACTGTAAGTGTTCGTAGTACTGTCATTTTTAAAATTAAATGCTTTGGCATAATTAGAAATATTAATATTATTTACCTGTCCACTATCTAAAATAAATGTTTCAAAATTTAATAAATTATGGTTAGCATTCTTAAACTCAACAGCTTGGGTATTATCAGCCTTTAGAGTTAAAGTCATCGCACCCCAGCTTGTATCAACTTGGTAATTTATACTGTCTGCCCCAGCACCAGTAAGCCCAGCATTTAATAAGATTTCATCCATTAAAGTTATACCGCTGTTACTCTTCATAAGCACTGAATCAGCTAAATTAGTTAATATAAATGAACCAAAGCGTCCACCTGTAGCGGTAATACCACCAAGATCAGCATTAGAAGCTGTATCAAAATCTATTAGTGCTGAAGTCTTTTTCTGATAAGATATAATGTTTTTTGACGGATCGGTACTATTGCTTAGGTCAAAAGTATCTACTCCACCAACAATTGAATTAGCTACAATTACCTGTATACCTAAATGGCCTACCTTAATTGTTCCACCACTACTAGTAGAAGTACCCATGTTTTGATATGTAAGAATAGGGTCGTTGGGTCCAGCACGATCATATTTAATAGTGCCTGATGATAAATCTACAATACCTGCCTTACTTACCACGCCTAAATCAATCGTATCCTCGCCTTTGTTACCATCTAATACCCCATTACTTTGCACGTAAGTATCATTTAATTTAAAATTATCACCTGAAGTAGTTCCTGTAAACTTATTGATATTATTCATGTTTAAAAATACACTACCACCACTTTGTGCAACAGTCTTTGCTGAGAAATCAAAGTCTAAACCAACTGTAAAGGCACCTGTAAACCTTACAATGCTATTGCCTCCAGTACCGCCAACAACCGTTAAAACAGTAGTTCCTGTAGCATTAAGAATTGTATCATCAAGTATAAATATAGAACTCTTTTGATTGCTACCTTGCAAGGTTGTCATTTTTGCAAATTGATCCGCAGAATTTACAAGCCTTATAACAGAACCATTGTATCCCTCATTAGCTTCATAACCTATTTTAAATGTCATTGTTTTATCAGAAGAAGCACTATATTTTAAAACAGAGTTAATATTATTGCCTATAAAGGTGTTTATATTACCTGAATCCTCTTTGGCTGTAAAGACAGAGTTAAACTCTCCAGCATCATAAACTTGCATATTTTCAATGGTTGCTGTTAAAATAGTAGCACCACTATCATTGTTAATTTTAGCTATTCCGGTTGTCATATTTATGTCAAGACTATTGCTAGCTAATGTTTTTTTGAATAACAAAGCATTTTTAAGACCTAACCCTCCATCTATAGCTAGATTGCGATAAGTAAGATTATCAGCTACATGGAAAGTATCGTCTCCCCCTCCACCTTCTACACCTTCATAGCCAGCCACACTATAGCTTTGAGCTGGGGCTGTACCTATTGCTACAGTAACCTCTTTAGCTTCAAATTGTACATCTAGTGTGTTTGACACTGCTTCGAAGCTTAATACATCTTTCACTCCAAGACCTAGATCAATATCAAGATCATCTGGAATTATAGTTGTTTCTGTGATAATTAGTTTATTTCCCGTTGTGCTAGTACCCAAGTTAATTGTCTTAGTAGATTTATCATAGAGCATGAACCTACTTTTAGTTGCATTATTAGATACACTTATATAGCTTTCCTCATCATCTATACTTGGTAATAATTGATTCAAATTAATGTCCACACTGTCATTTACGTCCGTTAAATCTAAGGTATTCAGTGCGGTTGAGCCTCCAGTAAATCCTAATGTATACCAACCACTTATTTGAGACACTGTCTTTTGTAAATCTAAGGTATTGCTTGTAATGTTGTTAGCTTGTTCATTAAGCATTATATTCT
This sequence comes from Alphaproteobacteria bacterium, assembly GCA_947460385.1. Lineage (GTDB taxonomy): Bacteria > Pseudomonadota > Alphaproteobacteria > WRAU01 > Hepatincolaceae > CANHGT01. The sequence goes on along the minus strand of CANHGT010000053.1, from coordinate 3,742 downwards.
CAAAAGAAGTAAAAGCATGATAAACATCAACACCTACTGCTAATTGAAGATATGTAGATTCAGGATCTATGCTTTCTGATGTATTTTTATCTATAGATAAATTTGCACCATTTGTTAATTCAGATAAGTCTAAGGTATCTACCATATTATCATATTGCCCACCATTTACTGACAGCTTGACGTAGTTAGTTTCTAACATATCATTATCCGTTAAAGTAATATTATCGCCGTAAGTGGTTAAGATATACCCTTGAATATTCTTATAAAATGTAAAATCTACGTTTGTTAAAGGAGATAAATAATTTTCAAAGGATACTCTATTCTCTCCACCTGAACCATCTATATTATAAGAGTTATTAACATCTAATTTAAATGTATCATTGCCCGCACCGCCTATTATGTCTTCTATATTGGCAAATTCATCATGCCTAGGACTAATCCCAATCCCATTGCCTTTGTATACTCTAGCCTTATCTAGATCAAAAGTAAGGTCAATAGTGGTATTTGTATAATCTAAGACATCTTTTTCTAAACCACCATCAACAAAATAAGCTCTACCTAACTCTGCATGCACCTTAAATGTATCCATGTAACCTGTACCTTCAAATCTTGAAAAACCAAAAGCACTTAATGTATAGCTTGGCCCAAAGGACAATAAAGAAGATTTATCATTTTGATTTATGGTGGCAACAATAGCAGTATCAGAGTAGCGGGCACTTAAAGTAGAAGCTGTATTTGTACTATAATAATGCTGTATATTTTCTACCGGCAAATCTTCAACAAAAAGAGTAATTTTTGCACTACCAGACATGGTAACACTTTCAATATTTAATAAAGAACCTGCAAAATCTTTAGCTACTATATCCCCTGTACCAGCGTATGTAAACTCATCACCACGTTTAGCTGCATCTGTACCAATATTAACACCCTCTCCACCATCAATAACTATGCCCGCAGTAGAAAAGGCATTCCAAGTAATATCTTTTAATAAAAATTGGTCGTATTCACCGCTAAGTCTTGTACCAATAATTGTATTTATATTGCTAAAACTGTCATTTACAGCTTGCCCTCCTGATACAGTTCTTTTAGATGTTCCACTTATTCCTTTTGTTTGATCTACACCGTTAATAGTTACATCTAAGATTTTAGAAAAACCACCATAGTCTAGCATGTCTGCACTATTATTTCCAACAAATTTATGGGCGATAGTTTCATATTGAAAACCTGTTATTGTAAATGTGTTTTCACCTGTAGTACCATAAAATTCTTGTATTTTATCTAAGTTTATGTTTGCAATACCTTGAGCTGTGTATCCAGATGCATTTATATTAAATTTAATCTCATCTGTACCCTTAAATGTTACATTGTTAGTTCCAGCTTCTCCATGAATAGTTAGTTCTGTCATTGAATTCAATATAAAAGAATCATTATTATTAGAAGCATATACTTCATCAACAATGCCGTGGACTGTATCTAACTTATTACTACCTTTGTTTATTTTAATATCTTTGTCATCTATATTTTGATAGTCTAAGATTAAGCTAACTGAACCTGCTGTATCATTGTATCGCAAAGTATCGTTATCACCAACATCAACGACGCTGGTTGTATAAGCCATTGCACCATCCAACAACGAACCGTAGAACATATCATTGCTTTGTGAACCAGTAAGAGCCTCAATATTAAATAACATATCTTCATTACTACCACTGCTTACTTTATAGTCGTCTGCAAAATATGTTATAGCAGTAATGTCATACTCCACTTTATCGTACCCAGCCTTCCCATCAAAATCTATTTTAATATCTCCCGTAGTTCTTAAAATATCTTGTGCATTTGAACCTAAGTATTTCCAATCACCTACTCTGTCAGTGCTTTGTTGAAACTTAATACGAGCCCCACCACCCGTAGAAAAAACACCTATATTGTCAAATTTAGTTGTTATTAAGTCTATAGTTGTGGCAGCCCTAAAATCTAATATGTCTGCTACACCAATATCGTTGTTGCCCGTTATTATTAATTGATTATCTGCAAAGCCTACTGTACTATTAATAACTATGTGGTTAACATTTTTGTCTAAACTTAAAAACTCAAAATCTGTTATTTTTGGATTCTTACCCTGTTCTACATCTTGAAATTGAAAAAGTAATTCCCCACCATTATTGAATATTATTGTTAGATTACTCTGGTCTAAATTTAGCCCTTCTTGGAATGATATTGTGTCAAGTCCGTCTCCACCATCTACAACATCAGCACCCTTAGAGTAAACAAATGTATCGTCTCCATAGCCTAAATTTATAGTTTCAGATCCAACGCCCGAGTAGAAGATATCATCGCCAGCCTTAGTATCAAACTTATGGTTATTTGCTATGCCACCATTAAAAATATCGTTGTCTTCTGTTCCAAAAACAATTAATGGATCTATTTGCCTAGAAAAAGTATAAGTGCGATAACCTGAAGAAATATCAGCATCACTATAAACATCTTTTATTTCAAACTTAAAATTTGTAGTACCATGAACTACTTTATTGTATTTAGGATTATACCCTTCAATGGTTACAGTCATATTAGACTTAAATTCTGGAACTTTAGCTCCATCATATTCAAAATCTATTGTTAATGTACTTTGTAGCACCCTTGGCTTAATTATATAAGTATCAACCCCTGCTTTCTGTACTGTAACTTCCTTGTTATTAACGAGGCGTACACCTTCTTTAACACCAGTTACAACCATGAACTCTATATTAACATTAGGCATAGGAAGATCAACAGTCATAGAACGCTTGATCATTTGATCTGTTGTACCAATATAATGTATGGGCTTGCCATCATTAAAACTACCTATATCTATTTCTTGTGGCACATACATTAAAAATGAACTTTCGATTCCTGGAAAAGCACCACCACCGTTATAGGCATAAAATGTATTCAAATCACCTGGATTTTCAGTGTTTTCAACAATCTCTGTGGCTGTGCCATAATTAGGAGTTAATGTTGGAGGTTGTTCTATTATTGGAGTAGTTTTCTTATTTGGTTGTTCTTGGTTAAAAACAGTACGACCATTATATGTAAAATTTACATCAACATCATATTTTTTCTCAGTCGGAAACAACAAAGTTTTAATGGCATATGGTTGAACCATTGCAGCAATAGAGGTAACTGGACTTTGTTGATCTATAGGGGTATTTCCTGTATATTTCGCAGAAGAATCTTCTGCTTTCTCTGAAGTATCTGCAGTAGATAAATACTGCCCCTCTGGGTCTACACTTTTTGGCGAAGATATCTTTCTACTAATAACATATGGGGTAGGGTCATCAGCGGTTACAAAGGGTACTGTATCTTTAAATAAATCTTGACCGTTATAGGAATTTTCTAAAATGTCGGTTATTTCTGGATTTTCATTCTCCATAGTCATAATGGCAAAGTTAGCTATTGTAATACTACCCCCTGAGTAAGTATGTATTACTAAATCGCCATTAACTACTTCTTTATTCAAGGAATTAATGTCAAACTCAAACAATATTTTTTCTTTAGGATGAGCATAAATTACAATGCTAGCTGTACCTGGATTACTTACTGTAATTACCTTTGATTGATATGATACAAGTTCTTTTTCTTTGTATGTTTGTTCAGCCATAACTTGTTCAGCCATAATAATATGTACCCCTATTGAATAAAATTAAACATTAAATTATAATGATATTCTAATAAATAATAATAATTATATCTTATTTAATGACAC
>CANHGT010000052.1 GCA_947460385.1 Alphaproteobacteria bacterium | reverse complement strand
CACGCAAGTCGCATGGCGACTATAAATAGATTCTAGCTTTAGCTAGCATAACTTGTGCCATGTAATTGACACGCAAGTCGCATGGCGACTATAAATAGATTCTAGCTTTAGCTAGCATAACTTGTGCCATGTAATTGACACGCAAGTCGCATGGCGACTATAAATAGATTCTAGCTTTAGCTAGCATAACTTGTGCCAGTATGGACACGCAAGTTGCAAAGCAACTGTATAAACATCCTTGCGTAGCACTTAGCTTGTGCAATAATTATCTTAATTCTTTTTCCGTGATTTTTCTATAGCACGCCACTTAGATACATTGGCATTATGATCTACTAAATTTGTAGCAAACACATGACCACCATTACCATCGGCAACAAAATACAAATACTTAGTTTTAGAAGGATTAAAAACTGCTTTTAAAGATGCCCTAGATGGGTTAGAGATAGGAGTTGGAGGCAACCCATAATGTATATAAGTGTTATATGGAGTTTTACTTTTTAAATCATCTTTGGTTAATTTATCGGCATTATCTTTGCCTAGCCCATAAGCTACTGTAGGATCAGTTTGTAATTTCATACCAATGCGTAAACGATTTAAAAATAAACCCGCAATTAGTGCTCTTTCATCGTTATAAGAAGACTCTTCTTCAACTAAAGATGCCATAATAAGAGCTTGCTCTTTATTTATATAAGGCAAAGATTTATCACGCCCATTCCATAATTCATCTAAATACAAAGACATGGTGTTTTGCATTTTTGCAATAATAAAATCCCTAGTGGTATACTTAGGAAAATAGTAAGTATCTGGCATTAAACTGCCTTCTTTTGATAAAATACTAATTGTATCTTTAAGAATTGTATTATCATTAAGCGCTGATACAACTTCTCTCATATTCCAACCCTCAACAATAGTAATTTTATACATGTAAATATTTTTATAATTGGTAATATACATAATAACCCCTAAATTAGATAATCCTTCAGGAATATGAAACTCACCACCAATTAATTCTTTTTCTTTGCCTAATAATTTTAAAGCTATTTTAAACAATGTAGCATTAAATATTACATTATTCTTATACAACTCATTGGCTACCTCATTTCCACTACTGCCCGGAGAAATTTCTATAAAAGTGTTGGAAGTATATGAACCTGAAACACCAAATAATATAGCTAAACCAATAGCACAAACACAAATAATATATTTTATATACTTAAGAAAAGCCAAAACTAACCTTTAAATTTTTTCAATATAATAGTACCATTTGTACCGCCAAAACCAAAAGAATTAGACATAGCATATTCAATAGATTTTTCTTTTGCTACAAGAGGAATTAAGTCTAAATTATCAACATCTTCGCTATCGTTTAAGTTTAAGGTTGGAGGTAGAATGCCCGTCATTAGTGCTTTAGTTGAAAAAATTGCTTCTACCGCTCCTGCCGCACCTAGAAGATGCCCAATTGCCGATTTAGTAGAAGACATAGAAACATGTTTAATGTTCTCTTTAAAAATCTTTTTAACCGCTGTAACTTCTGCCATATCTCCAAGAGGAGTAGAAGTACCATGTGCATTAATGTAGCCAATATCTTGTGGATCTATATTAGCCATTTTAACCGCAATATTCATACATCTTGCAGCACCCTCGCCTTCACTAGATGGAGCCGTAATATGGTTAGCATCGCCACTCATTCCACAACCAACTACTTCAGCATAAATTTTTGCTCCACGCTTTTTAGCATGCTCTAATTCTTCAAGAATAAAAACCCCTGCTCCCTCTGAAATAACAAAACCATCTCTACCTTTATCCCAAGGTCTTGAAGCTTGTTCAGGAGTATCATTATAAGAGGTAGACAAAGCGTTCATTCTAGCAAATCCGGCTACGCCTAAGGCATTTACAGGAGCTTCAGAACCACCTGCAACCATAACATTGGCTTCACTACATTTAATTAATCTATAAGCATCAGATATAGAATGAGTACCTGTAGCACATGCGGTTACAGGAGCTAAATTAGGTCCTTTAAAACCATATTTAATAGATACATGACCAGAAGGTAAGTTAATTAAAGATGCAGGAATAAAAAATGGACTAATTTTTCTATATCCATCATTTTCTATAAGTTTAGCATTGTCAAATATGGTAAAAAGACCACCAATGCCTGAACCAATATTAACCCCTACTTGTAATTTTTCTTCTTCGCTTAAATTATTTATGCCAGAATCTTGTACTGCTTCTTCGGCTGCTGCAATAGCATAATGAATAAACTTGTCGGTTCTTTTAGCTTCTTTTTCAGAAATATAATTAGTTATTAAGAATTGCCCTTTTTCTTCACCTACAGGAACTTCACCTGCAACTTTTGATGGTGAAAAAGAGGCATCAAAACCAGATGTTGCCCTTATGCCACTCTTAGAATTAATTAATGCTTCCCAAACATAATCTACCCCTACTCCAAGTGGAGACACTATTCCCATTCCTGTTACTACAACTCGTTTCATAAAAATACCCTAACTAAATATTAATGATTAAACTATTTTATTGTTTTACTATTTCGTATTTATTTGCAATCCAGTCTACAATGCCACCTTGCAAATTTTTAAACACAACCTCAGGACAATTATTATGTTCAATTATATCGTAATAAGCTTGTACGCTACGCACTCCTGCTTTACATATAAACACAATTTCTTCAATATTTTTATTATTCACTTCATTTTCAAGGGAAGTACAACTTAGTTTACTTAGTGGCATATTTATAGAATTAGCTATATAACCATCGTTGTATTCAAAAGGTTCCCTAACATCAACTAATAAAACTGTACTTAAACCCATTAGTTTACTTAGTTCTTTTGCAGATATATTCACCAACATAAACTATATTCCACTTTAAAATATTATATTTACAATAATATCATTATTGTGTTATTATTGTCAATAAATTAATTCAACACCCCTTAGGATACATAAGAACAATGAAAAGAATGAATTTGCCAAACACATATTCAATTTTATTTATACTAATGATATTATTTGCTTTTCTAACATGGGTTTTGCCTACAGGTTCTTATGATAGAAACATAGACCCTATAACCCACAAAGAGGTAGTAGTTAGCAATACATACCATTTAGTAGATTCCAACCCACAAGGCTTTATGAGTGTAATGACCTCTTTTTGCAGGGGAATTGTAGATTCAGCAGAAATTATTGCCTTTGTCCTTATTGTTGGTGGGGCATACGGGGTTATAATGAGTACAGGAGCCATAGACCAAGCATTACAAAGGCTTATTCATAAGCTTGCTAATAAATCTTTCTTACTAATTCCTGTAATTATGACAATTTTTGCCATAGGTGGAACAACCACAGGAACTTGGGAGGAAACTCTGCCATTTTTCATTATAATTATACCTTTAATTATAAGGGCAGGATACGACGCATTAGTTGGCTTGGCGGTTATTATTCTTGGGGCATCAGCTGGGGTTATTGCCTCTACCCTTAACCCATTTTCAACAGGAATTGCTTCATCTATTGCCCAAATTACAATTAAAGATGGCTTATCTACCCGTATTATTGCTTGGTTTATTGTTCTAGCCATTTCTATTGTCTATGTGATGATTTATGCTTTTAGAATTAAAAAAAATCCTACAAAATCTATCGTTAATCATTTACATAAAGACCATGAAACGCATTTTGCTAACCTTCATGCTCCTGTAAATTTGCAAAATAAAATGCCCCTTAATTATACTATTATTGTGATGTTATTTTGTGCTATGATTATTTTTATGATGTACAGCATTTCCCAATTAGGTTGGTGGATTGCTGAAATTACCATGTTATATTTATCTCTTAGTATCGCTTCCGCCATATTAACCAAGATGAGTCAAAATCAATTTTGGCATAATTTTATTAATGGAGCGAAAGATTTACTACCTGCAGCATTAATTATTGCCTTAGCAAAAGGAGTTGTCCTTATAGCACAAGATGGCTTTATTATAGACACTATTCTATATTATGCTAGCACAACCTTAAATAATTTATCTAGTACAACATTTATTGTTCTAAACCAAGCGATACAAACACTATTTGCCCTTGTTGTGCCTTCTTCTTCGGCACAGGCAGCACTTACCATGCCTATAATGGCACCTTTGGCCGATTTAGTTCATATTTCCCGAGAAAATGTGGTAAGTACCATGCAATTTTCCTCAGGCTTAGCAAATATGGTAACCCCAACATCAGGGGTATTGATGGGAGCAATAGCAATAGCAAGGGTATCTTTAATTGATTGGTTAAAATTTGTGCTACCATTATTTGCTATTTTGTTTGTAACAACGGTATCTATTTTAATATGGAATATTAGCTAATGAGTAAAGTAAACCCAGAAGAATTTGAAAAAAATATGCATCACTTTTTAACCAAAGAACTGCAACATATTAATATTGCCCAAGAGATATTAAATGAAGGCTATCCTGCATCATATACTGATGATAAAGGTAGATTTATAACAGAATATCCAAATGGTAAAAAATTTTTAATTCAATATGATGCTATAAATAAAAAAACCTATGAAGCGGAAGAAATATTTGACTAATCCTCCAAAGTTATGGATAGTAGCAGGAGGTAGTAGCAGGAGGTAGTGGCAGTGGTAAAACTACGTTGGTAAAAAAGTATAAAAAATATTTTTCAACTCAATTGCCTGTAATTAATCCCGATGATATTGCTGATGTTTTAGAACCTAATAATACTATTCATCATAGTGATTATGTTAAATTACAAGCGGGCAAGATAGCTATAAACTTACAAAATGAATGCTTACACAATAAGGAATCTTTTATTATAGAAACCACTCTTTCGGGCAAAAGAGAGTTTAATACCATAGAAATAGCCAAAAATAATGGCTTTAAATGTAACTTAATTTATGTTTATCTTGATAATCTAATAAAAAACATTAAAAGAGTTGATAGTAGAACTCTTAAAAAAGGGCATTTTGTAGATAATAATGATATTATACGCAGATATGCAAGGTCTTTCAATAATTTAAAGTTGTGCCATGAGCAGTTTAATAGAGTATACATAATTAATAATGGCTATAATAAACATAAATTAGTGTTATCTTTAGAAAATAATAAGGTTAAGCATGTATCCCAAAAAATTGATGCTGTAATATTAGAAAATATCCCATTAATTAAAGAACACATAAGCATAATAACAAATTAATACAACTTCTTAGCAATGTTTGCTTACCCCTCCCCCCTAAAGTGAAGTTTAATTCTTATTACCTTGCCACTGTGTTCATAGCAATTGTAACAACTGTTCTTTATAAAAAGGATAGTTTTTATTAAACACTTTAAAGCTATCTATAATTAATTCCATATCAGTTTTTGATAGTTCATAAATTTGGGCAATTAAACAATCGTTTTCTAGCATTTTGGTTATTTTATATTTTTCAAAGTTTGTTTGGCTCGCTGGAATATCACTTGTATTTATGTTTAATTCATCAATAACTTCTTGAAACTCTTTAGGAGCATACATATAATGGAGTTTTATAGAGTTTTCCATTAATTTGCTGTATACACTATTATTAATAATTTCTGCTGTAGTTGGCTGGGGTATGCTAAGTTTTTGTAAATGATGAATATTAACATTCATATCTACAAATTTTCTTACTTGGTAATCTATAATGAATGAATTAAACATGGCACTTAAGAAAAATAATTGCTGATAACTAAAAGTTTGTACAACTTGAATATTATTATTTATATAATGATATTGCTTAGGAATAGAAGCATTAATACTATTACCAAATGTTGTATTCAAAGGTATAACCGTTGCTATTAATGTTTTTTCATTCGTAGCACTCGCTATCGACCTAAAGCCTAACCTATAATATTTATAGTTATAATCTATTGATTGTTCTATGTCGTTACTATAAGACTCAACCCCCTGATTTTTTAATGCTTGTTTTAACCTATATATTTCTTTAGATTTTTCGTTCTTTTCTAAAGCATGCCTATTAACAAAATAATTATTAGGGCTAAATTTATTGTTAAATTGGTGAATACACTTACCCTCTAGCATTATTAATGAATCTGAACTAGCTTCACTGCTCATTAAATTACGATCTTTAGTTAAATGTAATTCATTAGTAAATTGAATATAGGGTTCATTAGATTGCATTAAGTGTTTATCATTAGTTAAATCTAGTTCCCTTGAAAATCTCATATAATCATCATTAATTTTTTCAAACTTAGAAAATAGTTTTTTTAATAAAGTGAGTTCAGCCTGTGAGTTTATTTCCATAATGGAATAATCATTACTAAAATGCTTAATGTTATCTAGGGTTAGTTCCATAATATTATTATTTGTGTATAAAATATTAGGGTCTTGTTGCATAAATCTACATTTTATTACTGCTTTTTCAGGCTTTTGATGGGTAAT
>CANHGT010000051.1 GCA_947460385.1 Alphaproteobacteria bacterium | reverse complement strand
TAGTAAGACAACAATAAATTATTTTGAAAGTCTTTAGGCATTACCTTGCTTGGTGAAGATACTTCAACAACAGAGATATTCATTGTGGGTTCGGTAACTTCAAATTCTTTCCTAACATCTTTAGCTAATGATTCCACCAAAGTTTTAATAAGTGTTACATCATCTTTATTTGCCAAAAATATGGCCGAAGCATTCATTGGAATTACATTCCTAACCCCTTTACCATTAATTTCTGCTAAAGTAATATTATAATTCTTATTAATATTAAATAAAAATCTTGATAATAATTTATTAGCAGATGCACGCTTGGTATGAATTTCTACCCCTGAATGCCCTGATGTTAAATCTTTAATGTGTAGTTGCAAGGCAATTAAATTAGTAGGAGCATCTAACTCATTATAAGACGCTTCTAAATCTACATCTGTACCACCACAGCTACCAATTGTTATAGTTTCTAAATCTTCAGAATCTAAATTGATGAATAAATTAGCATGTAATTGAATATCTAAATTAGTAGCTCCTGTAAGCCCTTGCTCTTCTGATACCGTAATTAAACATTCTAAATTAGGGTGGGCAATAGTTTTATTGTTTAGTATTGCCAAAATAGATGCCACACCGCAACCATCATCTGCCCCTAATGTTGTATTGTTGGCTCTTAACCATTCTCCATCTACAATTAATTCTATTGGGTCTGTATCAAAATTTATTGTGCTACTTGGGTCTTTCGCCCATACCATGTCGGAATGCCCTTGCAAACATACCACATTCTTTGATTGCATATGTTGCATAGGCTTTTTAATTAATACATTACCTTGTTTATCTTGAATATATTCTAAGTTACGCTCTTTCGCAAAGTTTACAATAAATTCCATTATTCTTTGCTCTTTAAATGTACCTCTTGGTATTTGAGATATTTGTGCGAACCAATGCCATACATCTTTTGGGGCTAAATCTGTTATTTTCATGCTGTACTCCTATTGTAAAAGTTAATGGTAGAGGAGAGTGTTTGTTCATAACCTCTACCATATAATAGTTTAAGTATTATTGAGTTTTTGTATTGTTTTTAACAATAATTTTATACACAATTATTAATAACACAATTAAAGCTAATATCCCTACAGTAATTGATGTAGAAATATTTTCTCCAATTAACTTACTACCTACTTTGTTCATAAGTTCTACATTTCCCATTGCCACTGCTATAATAGCTGCAAACAAACCAATTAAAGCTTCACCAGCCACTAAACCAGCTGCCAAGATAGTGCCTTTGGTAATTTTATTGTCTAGCATTGTAGGATCATTTTTATATTTTCTTTCTACAATAACCCTTAATAAACCACCAATAAATACCGCAAATACCGTAGTAATTGGCAAGTAAAAACCAATAGCAATAGACATAATTGGTAACTTCAATAGTGCCAATGCTATAGCTATTGCAACACCCGATAAAATAAATACCCAAGGTAAATTACCATCTGTAATACCTGTAATAATCATTGAAACTAAATTAGCTTGTGGGGCAATTAATATGCTACCTTCTTTGCTAAAGCCATAAGCTTGCTCTAGTACATAAATTAAACCTACTACCACTAATACTCCAACAACCGCAGATAGCATATACATTTTTTGTACTTGCTTGGTTGTTCCACCAATAATAAAAGTAGCTTTTAAAGATTGCGAGAAACCCGCAGTTAAAGAAATAGCTGTTACAACAGTTGTACCAAGTAAAACTATAATGCCAATTGCATTAATATCTTTATGTCCTAACAATACAAATGCAGGAGTAATAACTAACAAAGAAGCTATTGTCATTCCTGATACGGGTAAGTTAGAAGTTCCTATAATGCCTGTCATTCTTGCTCCTACAATAGCAAACAACACAGAACATACTACTACAAGAGTGGCTGCAATTAACCCTACAAATAACTGACCCGGTATGATTGCTACAACTACAAAAGAAAATATTGCCATAGCAATTGCAAGCTTTAAAGATAAATCAGGATCGTAATTATCGCTTGTGGTCACAGATATATTAGATAAAGTTTTTTTAATAGAAACAAATACCGTAGGCATAATTTTTACAATTGTAATTAATCCGCCTGTGGCAATTGCGCCTGCTCCTATATATCTGGTATATTTTGAACCTATAGCAGATGGAGACATTTCAGAAAGTGGAACAGTTGATGGAAAAACAATTAAATCAGGGGTTAAAGCCCCAAAAAATCCAAACAAAGGAATCATTGCAAAATTAGCTAGTACAGTACCTGCTACCATCGCTAAACCAACTTCTATTCCTACTATATAACCTACACCAACTAATGCAGGAGCAACAGCAACACCAAGTTGTGCTTTCATTGAACTAATAACCACAGTAGGTGCAGAATTAAAAAATGCAAAAACTTCAGAACCCAATGATTTTACCAACCCACCAATTGCACCACCAATGGCTAAAATTTTCAATCCCTCACCTTGAGCATCAGAAGCTACTAATACTTCAGATATTGCCATTGATTCAGGGTATAGTAGATCGCCATGGCTTTGTATAATAAGATATTTTCTTACTAAAAGCATTACAGCACTACCTAATAACATTCCAACTAAAGCAGCTACTATAGCTTGAAAAGGGTCAAAAACTGCCCCCGTAATAATTATTGCAGGCAATACAAATATTACCCCACTAGCGATTGATTCTCCAGCACTTGCCATACTTTGAATCATGTTGCCTTCTAAAATAGATTTTCTTCTAAAAATAGCTACAAGGAGACCTCCGCCTAAAATAGCACTAGGGATACCTGCGGCAATGGTAATACCTGCTGTTAATCCTAAATAGGTATTTGCACCAGCAAATAGTACAGACATTAATATACCTAAAAAAATTGTAGATATTTTTAATTCTGATATTCCAGATTTATTTTTTACATGTGGAACATATTTTGTTCCGTCTACTCCACCATAAGCTGTTTTTGATAAAGTTTCATTGCTCGCCATCGTATTTCTCCCCCAAAATAATTTAATATCATTAATATTAAAATTATAATAATTATTCAAAGTAAATACAATTGTTTTATTTTTTAGGGAAAATAATGATATTAGATGGTGTTTTTTTAGTTTTATTATCTTTTTCTAGCTTTTTCTTTTTTTCATTGTTAGGCTTAAATAATAATTGTACTTTTGATAGTTTATCATTAAAGGCCACAATAGAATGCCAAGGAATAAATAATGTTTCAGGTATTCCGTTGAAATAAAGAGTAACTTCTAAGCCTATTTTAGTAGTTTTTAGAGCTTCAAATTGATGCTCTAAAACAATAGTCATAATTTCAGGGTATTGTTTTAATAATGAATCACTTATGGTAACATTAACATGGGTAGTAACAAAAGATATGTAAAAACTATGTCCGTAAGCATTTCTAGTTTTCTCTAGCGTTTGCAAAGCTTTTATTACAATGCTAAGGGCGGAGTCGTTAATCCATAGAGGAAAGTCAAAAATGTCTTTTTTCATAAAGTCAGTTTTATATTGTTGACAATTAAATTGTTTTGTGTGCTACTATATTTTACAAGCTGTATGCAAATTAAAAAAATAGCGATAATGGGTAGTTGCTGTTGCTAGGTACTACCCAAACCCCTCAGCTAGTAGCTACAATTAAGCAGCTACAGCCACCATACGATTGTCGTTGGCATTTAAAATGTTTAACCCGATAACGGCGGTATCATGCCGTAGGAAGCTTTATCTTTTCTACGTTGTCGAAGCTATGTCACCCCCATAATTATTTTGTATATTTGCAATACATTATATGGTGGAGGTGTCGGGTTCTGCCCCCGAGTCCAAAATAGTAATTACATAAAGGTTTATCCTAAATAGTACTTGATAAACAAATACACTAATATTATAATAGAGAAACTTATTTATTACAATATTATTTTTTTCAGCGGGGGATCGTGTTTTGGGTAATCTGTATGCTACAGGGAGAGTTGTCTCAGAAGGGCTTGATAGCGTATTAAATCAAGAGTTTAAAGCTCTAGACAAAGGTTTTGTAAGGGTTGTTGACTATATGGGCAATGATAGTTCAATAGTTCAAGCAGCTAGGGTTTCATATGGTAAAGGTACCAAAACTACCCAAGATGATGTAGCATTAATACGTTATCTTTTAAAACATAAACATACAACACCATTTGAGATGTGTGAAATCAAATTACACATTAAAGCTCCTATTTTTATTGCTAGGCAATGGTTAAGACATCGCACAGCAAGTGTTAATGAATATTCTGCTAGGTATTCAATTATTGAAGAAGAATATTATGTACCTGCCACTGAAAACATTAGAAAACAATCATCTTCTAATAAGCAAGGTAGGGGTGAAGCTCTTTCTACTGAAGAATCTCAAGAAATACAAAATAAAATGGATCAAGTAACTCAAAACTGCTTTGCACTGTACAATGAATTTATTAAAATTGATGATAATAACAATGAATTAGTAGCCAAGGAGCTTGCACGTTCTATTCTTCCTGTAAATATATATACTCAGTTTTATTGGAAAATAGATTTACATAATTTAATGCACTTTTTAAGGCTAAGGTGTGATAGTCATGCCCAATATGAAATTAGAGAGTATGCTAATATTATTTTAGATCTGTTAAAACTATGGTTGCCAAGTACGTATCAAGCATTTTTAGACTATCACATTAATGCAATTAATTTTTCTGCACAAGAAATGTCTATGTTGCATTCTATGCTCTCACAAGTGGAAGTGGTTGATAAGCTTGAAGGGTTGTCCATGCGAGAATATAATGAATTTAAAAATAAAATCAACAAAGGTATTTAAATATGGAAAAAAAATATAATTATTTAATAGTAGGTGCAGGATTTGCAGGAGCTACATTCGCTAGAAAAGCAGCAGAACATGGGCAAAAAGTTTTGGTTATAGATAGACGAGATCACATTGGAGGCAATGCTTATGATTGCTATAATAATGAAGATGTACTGATTCATCAATATGGTCCACATATTTTTCATACTAATCATCAAAAAGTTTGGAATTTTTTATCTGAACATACTGCTTGGCATTACTATCAACATAGGGTTGTTACTTCAGTTGATGGTCAAGAAGTACCAATGCCAATTAATGTGAAAACTATTAATATGTTATATGGTACATCTTATACTGCTGAAAATATTCACGAATTTTATAAGGAGCGTAAAAAAGATATTCCAGAAATTAAAACCTCTGAAGATGTTATTGTTTCACAGATTGGTGAAGAATTATATGAAAAATTCTTTAAAAACTATACTAAAAAGCAGTGGGGAGTGTATCCAAGTGAATTAGATAAGTTGGTAACTTCTAGGGTTCCTATTCGCTATAATTTTGATGATAGATATTTTACTGATAAATATCAAGCTATGCCAAAAAATGGATACACTGCACTATTTAAAAATATTCTTGATCATGACAATATTGAAGTTCTTTTATCTACTGCTTATAATAAAGTTAAGGATACTAAAGCTTTTGAAAAACTAATTTACTGTGGACCTATGGATGAATTTTTTGAGTGCAAGTATGGTAAACTCCCTTACAGAAGTTTGCAATTTGAATTTGAGACAATTTATGCTGAAAAGTATCAAGATGCACCTGTAGTGAATTATCCTAATGACTATGATTTCACTAGAATAACCGAATATAAATATCTTACAGGGCAAAAGTCTGAAGTTACAACAATTAGCAGGGAATATTCCAAAGCAGATGGAGATCCATATTACCCTGTTCCCAATAATGATACTGCTACACTTGTAGCAAAATATCAGGAAGAAATTAATAAGTTGCAAAATGTATATTTCTTAGGAAGGTTGGCTGAATATAAGTATTATAATATGGATAATGTAATTCTAAGAGCATTAGATTTATTTGAATCCTTGCAAAATCAATCTTAATATGTGATAATGTTTTTCACATATTAAGTATTATTTGTATCTTGCTTAGTAAATTTTAGTCTTTTGACAATATTGTTTTTTAATGAGGTTTTTAATTGATTAGAAGAAGTTTTTTAGCTGATGTGAATCCTAATAGTATCAATTTTGCAGATGTAAAAAAGAAAATAGAAAGCAAAATGAAAACTATTAGTAGTTACTCAGGACAGAATGTAAAATCTAGACTATCTTCTAGCTCATCTGTCAAAAATAATAGAGTTAATGCTAGCCCTAGTGCGGTAGTACGAAATTTTACTCCTTTAGACAATTATCAAGAATCACTGCCTGCCAATAAATACAAATATAATGATAGCTCTATAAATCAAGGTAAGTCCTCTTCGTATGTAGATAATATTGGAGCAGATAGGCGATATAATGCCAATGGTTATTATAATGATAGCTCTATAAATCAAGGTAAGTCCTCTTCGTATGTAGATAATATTGGAGCAGATAGGCGATATAATGCCAATGGTTATTATAATGATAGCTCTATAAATCAAGGTAAGTCCTCTTCGTAT
>CANHGT010000050.1 GCA_947460385.1 Alphaproteobacteria bacterium | reverse complement strand
TTAAAAGGAGAGAGGTTATTAAAAAGCCTGAAATTACAAAGAAAATATCTACCCCTAAGTAGCCACCAAGCAAATAGCTTGGGAATATATGAAAAATTAGAACAGATATAACAGCTAAAGCCCGAAGCCCTGTAATATCTGCCCTGTAATTTGATGTAGTATTTTGCATGTTAAATATAGCTAGTTTTTTCTGTTGAACATGTTGTTATTTGATATTACAGAAATATACTTTAACACAAATTGCAGAATTTTAATATATAATATTAGAAAAATTAGAAAAGTCTTAGATAAATTACACAAATACTAAGAAAATTAGTAAGCAAGAAAATATTTTCTTAAAGAAAAAATAAATTTTGCAGAAATTTAAAATAACTTAGCTATAATAAAGAATATAATTAATAAAACTATAATGAAGGAGTATGCTTATGGATAAGTCAGAAAAATCAAAAGCTCTTGAGAGTGCATTATCTCAAATTGAAAGAACTTTTGGTAAAGGCTCAATAATGAAACTAGGGCATAGCCAACAAAATGTAGAAACCGAAGTAATTTCAACAGGTTCACTGGGGCTTGATATTGCACTAGGAATTGGTGGTTTACCAAAAGGTAGGGTGGTTGAAATTTATGGAAATGAAAGCTCTGGTAAAACTACCTTAACATTACACGTAATAGCTGAAGCCCAAAAAAAGGGTGGCTTATGTGCTTTTATTGATGCAGAACATGCCCTTGACCCATCTTATGCTAAGAAATTAGGGGTAAATATAGATGATCTTATAGTAGCACAGCCTGATTCAGGTGAGCAAGCGCTGGAAATTGTTGATACCTTAGTACGTTCAGGCGGGCTAGATGTACTTGTTGTAGATTCTGTAGCAGCACTTGTTCCTCGTGCTGAACTAGAGGGCGAAATGGGTGATTCTCATATGGGTTTACAAGCACGCTTAATGTCTCAAGCTTTAAGGAAATTAACTTCATCTGTGGCTAAATCTAATACTTTGGTTATTTTTATTAATCAAGTAAGAATGAAAATAGGTATTGCCTATGGTAACCCTGAAACCACAACAGGTGGTAATGCTCTTAAATTTTATGCCTCAGTACGTTTAGATATCAAACGTTCTACCGCCCTAAAAAATGGCGATGAAGTAATAGGCAATACAACGGTCGTTAAAGTTGTTAAAAATAAAATGTCTCCTCCTTTTAGAGTAGCTGAATTTGATATTATGTATGGCAAAGGTATATCCCGAGTTGGTGAAGTAGTAGACTTAGGGGTAAAAATTGGCATTATAGATAAAGCAGGCTCTTGGTATGCCTATGGTGATGAAAAAATTGGGCAGGGTAAAGAAAAAGCCAAAGAATTTTTATTGCAAAATTCTACTATTATGCAAGATATTGAAGTGCAAATTCTTAAAAATTTAGGCGTAGTAGAAGAAATCATGTTAGAAACATCTACTTATGACTTGTTAAAAGAACCTAAAGAAGAAAATGTAGAAGAAAATGTTGAAGCATCAGTTGTAGATATTCAAGAAAAGAAACCAAGCAAAAAAAATAAATAAGAATGATTTATATTTAGGAGACAAAAAGTGTTATCTAGTGATATTAGAAAAGTATTTTTAAACTATTTTGTGAAAAATCAACATACTTTGGTTGAATCTTCTTCATTAATCCCTCATAATGATGACACTTTGCTGTTTACTAATTCAGGCATGGTGCAATTTAAAAATATGTTTACAGGGCTTGAAAAAGCTTCATATAGCAAGGCAACTAGTAGTCAACAATGTTTACGTGCAGGTGGTAAACATAATGATTTAGACAATGTGGGCTATACGGCCCGTCATCATACTTTTTTTGAGATGCTAGGTAATTTCTCTTTTGGAGATTATTTTAAAGAAGAGGCAATTTATCATGCTTGGCAAATTATTAATAAAGAATTTAAGCTGAACAAAGATAAACTGCTGGTTACGGTTTATCATAACGATGATGAAGCTTTTAATTTGTGGAAGTCTATAGCGGGGTTTAGCGATGATAAAATCATTAGAATAAACAGTAATGATAATTTTTGGAGCATGGGAGAATTTGGTCCTTGTGGTCCTTGCAGTGAAATTTTTTATGATTATGGTGAAAATGTTAAAGGTGGTAAACCGGGCAGTATAGACCAAGATGGTGATAGATTTCTTGAAATTTGGAATATTGTTTTTATGCAATATGAAAAACTAAAAGATGGCAGGGAAATACCGTTAAAAAACCCATGTATTGATACAGGAATGGGGCTTGAACGTATTGCTTCTGTATTACAAGGTAAGCAAGATAATTATGACGGTGATTTGTTTAAAGCCTTAATGGAAGCCCAAGAAAGTATGTTTAAATTAAGCATTAATGTGGAAAATAAAGCTTCTTTTAAAGTTATTGCCGACCATATTCGTGCCATTAGTTTTATGATTGCCTATGGTATTATTCCCTCTAATGAAGGAAGGGGATATGTATTGCGTCGTATTATTCGTAGGGCGGTAAGATACGCCTATATGCTTGGAATATCTGAACCTATTTTATACAAACTTGTTCCTGTTTTGAAAAATAGTATGGGTAAAGATTTTAAAGATTTAGTGATGAGGGAGCATTTTATTTATGAAACCTTAAAACAAGAAGAAATTAAATTTCATGAAACCTTTACCCAAGGTATTAAATTATTAAATGAAGAGCTAGATAAACCAAGAGATGGTAAAATATTCTCTGGTAAAACTGCTTTTAAGCTATATGACACATATGGATTTCCCATAGATTTAACCGAAGATGTTCTGCGGGGTAAAAACTTACAACTAGATAAAGATGAATTTAATAAGTCTTTTGATAATCATAGAAATTTATCTAAGGAATCTTGGCAAGGAAGCGGTGAAAATAAAGAAGACCCAATATGGTTTAAAATATCTGAAACAGTACAGCCTACTAAATTTACAGGGCATGATAAACATAAAGATGAAAGTATTGTTGTAAAATTAATTAAAGTTACAAATAAAGAGTTATCTTTCGTAGATTCTTTACAAGCTGATGATACAGGATATATTATAGTTGAAAACACTCCATTTTATGCGGAAATGGGCGGGCAAGTAGGAGATAAAGGCTTTATAGTTAATGATAGCTTTAGATGTGAGGTGCTAGACACCCAAAAACGCCACGGTGATATTATTGTGCATAAAGTATATGTGGAACAGGGTACGGTATCTATTAATAGTAAGGTAGTATTAGCTATTGATGTAAATATTAGGCAACAAATTACAGCACATCATAGTGCAGCCCATTTATTACATTGTGCTTTAAGAAAATATGTAGGTGATAGCATCACCCAGCAAGGCTCTATGGTTAATGAACAAAGATTACGTTTTGATGTGTCTCATAGCAAGCCATTTACAGAATATGAACTAAATTTAGTAGAAGAAAGTATCAATAAGGTTATTTTAGCAAATTACGAAATAGTTATTGAAGATATGGAGCTAGAGAAGGCAATTAAAAAAGGTGCTATGGCACTTTTTGGGGAAAAATATCCGAAAATAGCCCGTACAGTATCTATGGGTAACCTTGAAACGAAAGACAGCGGGCTTTATTCTTTTGAGTTATGTGGTGGTACTCATCTTAAAACAACAGGCGGTATTGGTACTTTTAAAATTATTTCTGAAGGATCAATTGCCTCAGGAGTAAGAAGAATAGAAGCTGTATGTGGCTTAACTGCGTTATCTTATTACAACGATATTACTACAAAAGTAAAATCCATTTCTAAAAAATTAAATATTGATGTTAAGCATATAGAAGAAAAAATATTAAGCATTTATGAGGAAAATAAAAAGCTTAAAAAAGATTATGAGAATTTATATACAAAATATCATGTAGGTATGCTAAAAAACAATATTGTATCTAGTAATGGTAGTAATTACTTGTGCCAAATGATTGATGGTGTAGAAAGTAAAGATTTACGCAATATAGTAAGCATGCTGATAGATAGCCAAGATAAACTTATTTGCTTATTATTTATTAAAAATAGTAACAATGTATCTTTTATGTTAGGTTGCTCTAAGTCTGTAGATTTAAACACTTTTAAGACCCTACACAGCTCATTTATGGAATTGACAGGAGGCTCAGGTGGTGGTGCTAAGAATATGTATCAAGGTGTTTGCAATAGCTTCAATTTAGAAGCGGTTAAAAATTTATTGGCAAGCTATTAATTAAGCAGTAAGCTGTATCAGTCATTGTTTTATATGATATATTGAAAAAATTATTGCTATTTGTTATATATCATACTATATTAGTAGTATATCTAACTCTTTATAATTTGATAACTTCGTCGCTCGTTAATTGTGTAGCGTAACTACACTGCATTTCCTTACTCCTAGTATCAAATTAAAATAGTCTAGATATGTATAGAAATTTAAGGTTAATAAAAGACAATGGAAAATTTTAGTATCAAAATAAATAGCACGGCGGTGAATCGTTTAAAAAGTGTGCTTCCTAGCAAAGAAGCAGGTAGTTTTTTGCGGATAGAAGTAGAGGCAGGTGGTTGCTCGGGGTTTAGTGTATCTTATAAGATTGATAATGTAATAATGCCTGATGATGTAATTTTTAAGCAAGACAACATACAAGTTGTAATGAATCAATTATTAGCTGAATTTATTGAAGATGCCGAGTTATATTTCAAAACAGATATTCTAAGTTCATATTTTTATTTAGATGTTAAAACAGCAACTGCAAAATGTTCATGTGGCAGTTCTTTTGCCAAATAAAATCATTTAGCTAATATAAAAAAAGGGGAATTTACATCCCCATTTTTTTATAATTTTTGTAATGCAAATAAATTACTTAAATTATTTATCGCCTAAACAAATTCCTAAGCCCCTTGCGGTGTTCACTAAGTCGCCATTAATATCTACAGCACCACTGGTAGCTACTAGCTCTCTAAGGTCAACATCAACCACTTTACGGTTCATCCAACCTACTACTCTTCTAGTTTTTCCTTCAGCTAATAAATCAACAGCTCTTGTACCAAAAGCAGATCCAATGATTCTATCTAAAGCTACAGGAGAACCTCCACGTTGTGTATGCCCAAGTACAGTTACCCTAGTCTCAAAGCCTGTTAATTTTTCAATTGCAGCACCAATATTAAAGCCAACACCACCATAACGTCTATTATCTTGCCCTTCAACAAATGTTTGCTCTCCTGATTTAGAAACAGCAGCTTCCGAACAAACAACTATTGAATAATTTCGCCCTGAATTATATATTTCTTTAACTTTATTTGCCACAATATTAATATCATAAGGAATCTCGGGCATTAAAATCACATCAGCACCTGAGGCAATGCCTGAATTTAAAGCAATATGCCCTACATCACGCCCCATAACTTCAGCCACCATAACTCGTTTATGGCTTAATGCTGTGTCATGTAATCTTTCAATATTTTCTACTGCTACTTGCACCGCACTCATATATCCAATTGGAAATTCTGTAAATGGTACATCGTTATCTATTGTTTTAGGAATACCAATAAATTTAATATTTCCTAGTGCGGTAATTTTTTCAATAATTTTCATGCTACCATCACCGCCAATTGTAATAAAAGCATCAAGCCCTAATTCTTTACAACCTTCAAGAATATCTGTACTACGATCTTTAAATGTGCCATCGGGCATAGGGTAGTTAAATGGATCACCTTTATTGATGGTTCTTAAAATAGTTCCACCAGTTCTTAATAAATTTATTCCTGTATTAGTATCATCTAATTTTATATAAGATAAAGGACGATTCATTAAACCAACAGTCCCCTCCATAATACCATATACTTCCCAACCTAACTGCATTGCTCTTTTTGTAACAGCTCTAATAGCAGAATTTAGCCCCGAACAATCTCCACCGCTAGTTAACACCCCAATTTTTTTAATCCCTGTCATTGTAAATATCCTTTTACGTTTAATATAAAAATTTCACTAATTTTATATTTAATATAATAGCACAAACTTTATATTAAATAAATTGCTTTCTCATATAAATTAAAAAAAATTTCTTATTATTTTTTCGCCTTGCTTTTTTCGTGAAAGTAGTGTAGTATGATGATTATTCTTCATAAAAAAATTAATAGGTAAGTGTATTTATGGTAAATATCGTTGTAAGAGATAATAATGTTGAGCAAGCTTTAAGAACTTTGAAGAAAAAAGTGCAAAAAGAACAATTGTTTAAAGAATTAAGATCTAGATTAGGCTTTGAAAAACCTTCAGAAAGAAAAGCTAAAGCTATTGCTGAAGCTAAACGCAGAATGAGAAAATTAACTCGTAGAAAAGACGCTGCATTAGTAAGACCTAAGCCTACAACAGCAAAATATGCTTAAATGTATTTAAATACTGTATGTTTTTATAAATAAAAGTTTTTTATAATTTTTATTTATAAAATATATGGTATATACAACATTTTTAATAAGTGTTATGCTTTTAAAAAATCAATTATAGGGCATTCCTAAAAGAGAAACATATTTATTAATTGATCATATGTAATATTTTTTAGTTTGTTTTTTACTTGCATCTAATTCTGTATATTTTTAAAATTTCTTTATATTCTTTAAATCATTTAGCAAATTTTTTCTTGTTTTACAGTGATATTATGTAATTTCATACTTTTTAGTAATTATTCACAAGTTATGCTAGCTAAAGCTAGAATTATGTAAAGTCGCTATGCAACTTGCGTGTCTGTTCAGCACAAGCTAAGTGCTTACGCACAATCTTTATATAGTTGCTTTGCAACTTGCGTGTCTGTTCAGCACAAGTTTAATAGGCTACGCCTATAGTCTTTATATAGTTGCTTCGCAACTTGCGTGTCATTCTGCACAAGCTAAGTGCGTATGCACAATCTTTATATAGTTGCTTCGCAACTTGCGTGTCTGTTCAGCACAAGCTAAGTGCTTACGCACAATCTTTATATAGTTGCTTCGCAACTTGCGTGTCTGTTCAGCACAAGCTAAGTGCTTACGCACAATCTTTAT
>CANHGT010000049.1 GCA_947460385.1 Alphaproteobacteria bacterium | reverse complement strand
GTGTATGGGTTTACTCCAGCACGCCCTGGCGACATACTATCGGGGGAATAAAATCTTCTTATGCTTGGTGAATATAATCTATAGCCATTACCCATTAGGAATAAACCATCTATTTCGTAATCGCCATTGTAACTTATTTCTGAATCATTGGCTAATTTTTGCCTATAGCCATAGGCTGTGTATTTGTTCATATTGTTGTCCTCTTATATAATAATATGTGTGTTGTGTGATTGTATAAATTGAAAGCACTCACATAAAACCAGCCATATTTCAAGAAATATAGCTAAAAATAAATAACTCTTAAAGACATAATTTAGAGAATGTAGTCTTCCGCATACAAAGAATTAGCTACAATAAAAATGATTTTTTACTATTTTTTGTATTATTTTGAGACTTTTTTATACGCCCAAAGCATAATAATAATACATAAAAAATATAATGTCAAGATATTTTTCATATGATGTTTAAACAAACATATGAAATTATAATACTATGATGAATTTTAGCTAAATTATCTCAGACTTTAAAGATCTACTCATTAATGAGCGAATACTAGTTTCTACGCTTTTACCATTATAACATATTTCATATACCTCTCTACAAATAGGCATAGAAAGATTGTTATCTATTATTAATTCATTCAATGCACAAGAAGTATAATATCCTTCGGCTATACCCGGTAATTTTTCATTTATAATAAGACTATCATAGTATCCTAGTTTACCTATTTCATAGCCCAAAGAAAAATTTCTTGAATTTATTGATGTAGATGTTAATACTAAATCACCAAGACCACTTAAGCCAAAGATAGTATCTTTACTACCACCATAATAATTACTTAAAGAAAGTAGTTCTTGTAAACCACGAGTAATTAAACCTGCTAGTGCATTATGACCTAAATTGGCTCCTTCTATTATTCCTGCTGCAATTGCAATAACATTCTTTGCCGCACCACCTATTTGTGTACCTATTACATCGTTTGAATAATATAATCTAATACTTTCAGTTTTTAATTTTTCACAAATATCTTTTGATTTTTCTATGCTTGCTTTTGCTAAAACAAAGGTGGTTGGTAACCCATTCATAACTTCTCTTGCAAATGTTGGACCTGTTAGAACCCCTATATTATTTGTAACATCATAATTTAACGTATTGTTTAGCTCATCTATAATAATTTGTGATATCATTTTTTTACTATTAATTTCTATGCCTTTTGAACATATTAAAAAAATAGCATCTTTATTAATATCTTTTATTAAAGCAATCGTATCTCTAATATACTGGGTTGGAATAACAATTAAAATAACATCGCATAATTTTGCTACTTCATTAATATTCAATGTTGCCTTAATATTATTTGGCAACTTAATATCTTGTAAATAATTAGGATTATAATGATTATTATTAATACTATCTGCTATATATTGACTACGAGAATAAATTAATACATCACTAAAATTTTTGTAAAATGCCATAGATAGTGCTGTACCCCACGCTCCATCTCCCAATATACCAAGTTTGTTAAAATTCATAGTAAAACCTTATATTGCTTATTGAATAAATATCTATAGCCATGGATTATCTTTTACATTTGAATCTATTCTTGGTTCTGTCTTATTTGCTTGATTGGAAGTAATATCACTATGGAAATAATTCTTTTTTATGTCTGTATTTTCTACGTTATAAGTTGCAGGCTTAGAAGATGAATAGCTCTCCACTCCCATACTTTTTGCTTGTAACTGTAATTTATTAACCCTATTTGTAGTATTAGGGTGAGTAGAAAAAAGATTATCACCTGCTTCTTTAAAAGGATTAATAATAAACATATGAGCGGTAGAGGGGTTCAAATGTTCCGACTTTTTACCTTTACTATAATTTTCTAACTGCATTAAAGCAGATGCTAAATATAGTGGATTATTACACAGCTTACCACCTAATTCATCTGCCATATATTCTCTTTGCCTAGAGACTGCCATTTGTACAATTGTTGCGGCAACAGGAGCTACTAACATAACTAAAATACCTAATAATGGGTGTGGACGTTCTTCTTGAGAACTATGCCCTCCAAATAAACTACTGAACATAAAAATATTTGCAATCATAGATATTGCACCCGCAAAGGTAGCTGATATTGTGCTTATTAATGTGTCTCTATGTATAATATGTGCTAATTCATGGGCAATAACCCCTGATAGTTCTTCCTTATTGAGTAGATTCCAAATACCCTCAGTAATTGCTATGGCTGAGTTTTCTGGATTTCTACCTGTGGCAAAAGCATTTGGAAGTTGTTCACTCATTACATATAATTTAGGCATAGGAGTACCTGCCTTCATAATGAGTTGTTTTACAATATCATAAAATTCTTTGTATTGAATTTCATCGGCTATTTTTGCTCCATTCATTTTTAATACTATTTTATCTGAATTCCAATAAGCAAAAAAATTCATCGCAAAAGCAATGAAAAAAGCAATTATAACTCCGCCTTTTCCCCCTATTGCAAAACCTATAAACATAAATAATGCTGTTAAAATAGAAACTAACATCATTGTACGAAAATTTAACATTGTTCCCCCTATATATTTAAAATTTTAATTTAGATAAAGTATAAATGTGTTGTTGCAAGGTTTTATTACTTTTTGCTATGTCATACACAGATATACCTAGAATATCTTTATCTTTTTTATTTGCTCCATTTTTCAATAGAACCTCTATTATTTTAGGATTAGTAGTAATTTTTGCTGCCACCATTAAGGCAGTTACTCCATCTTTATTTTTATAATTAACTTCGGCACCGTTTTTTAACAGAAGTTCTACTAGTTTTTCATCATTACTTGCACCAACCGTTGCCATAAGCACTGAAATACCACTGTTTGTCTTAGCATTAATGTCTATGCCATTTTTTATTAGGGCTTTAGAGAAATCTCTATTGTTGCCACCTGAAATACTACTCATTGCTAGGGCATTATAGCCTCGTAAATCTTTATGATTAATATTTACCCCATAATCTAAAAGTAATTTTACAACATCAGGCTTGCCATTAAAAATAGATGCAATAATCATAGCATTGCGATTATTTTCATCTATAGCATTAGGGTTGGCACCTAAATCTAACATCTCTTTGATTTCTTTTACAGTGCCAAATTTTATTTTATCTAAAAACGCTTTATCTGATATTTTAGCTACTGTATATGTTACTTCTTTATCTTTATTCTGGGAAGTATTGCTTTGCAAAAAACGAAAATTGCCTGTCATCATATATAAAGATACAACTAATAGCACAACAACAATTGATGGTAAAATAAATCTTAAAATGCTAACATTGAATCTTGTTTCTTCATTGTCTTTGGGCTTTGGAATTTCAAGCTTCTCTAAATGAATAAATTCACTTTGCTCTTTGTTTTCTTTGATATTCTTATCGTCCATTTTTACTCTTTATAAATTATTTTGCCTGAATTAACTCTATTTTATAACCATTAGGGTCTTCTACAAATGCTAAGATTGTAGTACCAAATTTCATAGGTCCTGGCTCTCTTACTACTTTACCACCCTTATCTTTTATAGTGTTACAAGTTTTATAAATATCTTCAACTAATAAAGCAATATGCCCAAAAGCATTGCCTAAATCATAACTATTAACACCCCAATTGTATGTTAGTTCTATTTGTGGAGATGTATCTATATCACCATAACCCATAAAAACTAAGGTGAATTTTCCATCGGGATATTCATTTTTTTTATTAATTTTCATGCCTAAAACATCTTGGTAAAAAGCAACAGATTCCTCTAAATTATTAACCCTAATCATAGTATGTAAAAACTTAAATTCTGCCATGTTGTCCCTCATTTTTATATAAAATATTATTTATGATATGTGCCGCTTTCAAGCTTGGCGAATATGTATTATAACCTAGTTCATTAACTATAGAAACAATATTTTTTTTATTTTCATCGTTATATGTTTTGTTATTATCTATAATTGCTATAGCTTCTTTGCTAATATTTTCTGCTGTGCAATCAAACTGTAAAAATTCTTTTATAAGCATTCTATTTAGAATTATATTAATAATACTAGCATATTTAATTTTAACCATATTTTTTATTAAATAATAGGTGAAAATATTAACTTTATAGGCAACAATTATTGGCAAATTAATTAAAGATAGCTCTAAAGTAACAGTACCTGAAGCTACAATAGCTAAATTACTTGCTTTTAATGCGTTATATTTATCTGCTATGTTTTCAGTTAATATATAGTTTAATTTATTCTTTTTACAATAATTTTCAATATAATTTTTTGTATGTGGCACTGTAGGAATAATAACTTTAATATTTTTAGTGCCTTGAGTTTTTTGTGTAATAATACTAACTGATTCATGAAAAATAGGCAATAATCTTTTTACTTCACCAAGTCTACTTCCCGGCATTAAAGCTATATATGTAGAATTATTTGATGTATTGTATTTTTTATAGAATATATTAGCATCACCTTTATCTATCCCGCATTCAACTATAGGATGCCCCACTGCAAAACTTTCTAGCCCTTCTTTGGTAAAGTATTTTAATTCAAAATTGAACAAGCATAATAAATAATCATAAATTTGGGCTAATTCTTTCGCACGCTTAGGCTTCCAAGCCCAAACAGATGGGGCAACATAATGAATAAATTTAATTTTATTTGCTACAGCGTTATGTTTTTGAACTCCTTGCACTACCCTTTTATTAAAACCAAGAGAATCTATCGTAATAATAGCATCTGGCTGAACTTTTATAATATCTTCAACAGTGGCTTTTATAAGTTTTTTTAAGGTAAAAGCTTGCATTAAAACTTCTATAAACCCCATAATTGCAATACGAGAAATGGAAAACAAAGATTTTACACCCTCGTTTTCCATTAAATTACCACCAACACCGTAGAATTTTATATCAGGATTCATGCTTTTTAACGATTTAATAAGTTTAGCACCTATTAAATCTCCTGATACTTCTCCTGCTATAATATATAATTTTTTCATATTGATTATTAACAATAGTTACTTATACTTAGATAATTTATTTTGTAAAAGCTCTTTAATTACCTCAGGATACAAATTAAAAGCTACATCTAAAGAAGCATCTAACAACCCTAAAGGATTACCACAGTCATGCCTTGAGCCGTTATATATGTAGCCAAGAGAGTTATTGTCTGTA
Source organism: Alphaproteobacteria bacterium (assembly GCA_947460385.1). GTDB lineage: Bacteria > Pseudomonadota > Alphaproteobacteria > WRAU01 > Hepatincolaceae > CANHGT01. The sequence goes on along the minus strand of CANHGT010000049.1, from coordinate 1,964 downwards.
ATAATATTTTGAATAGAATCTGTTAGTTGAATTTCTCCGCCTACTCCTTTTTGTGCTTTTTCTAAATGATCAAAAATACTAGGTGGCAAAATATAACGCCCAATAATAGCTAAATTAGAAGGTGCTTTATCTGCTATAGGTTTTTCAACAACACCATTGATTTTAATTGTATTATTAGCATTTTTTACATTGTTATTAACATCTAAAATGCCGTAAGAAGATACATTTTCCCAAGGAACTTCATTTACTGCTAAAATTATTTCTGAATCTGTATTATTGTAAATATTAATCATATCTTTTAAACAATCTTTACCTATCCATTCATCGGGCAGTAGAACAACAAATGGATCATTGTTTACTAAAGCTTTAGCACAATAAATAGCATGCCCTAAACCCATAGGATACTGTTGCCTTGTAAAAAATGATTTACCCGCTTTAGGAATACCTGTGGTTATAAGTTCTCTGTAAGATTGTTTGTTGTTATTTTGTAAATGCTGGTCTAACTCATAACTAATATCAAAATGATCTTCTATTATTACTTTTCCACGCCCCGTTACAAAAATAAACTCTTCTATTCCTGCTTCCATTGCTTCTTCAATTGCATATTGAATAATAGGCTTATTAAACACAGGTAACATTTCCTTAGGAAGTACTTTAGTAGCAGGTAGAAATCTTGTTCCTAAGCCTGCTACTGGAAGTACAGCTTTTTTAATTTTCGTTTTTACCATTGATATTGCTCCAATAAAATAAATTTATACTTTATTATAGATATTATTTATTGTTACTACAATATTTATTTTAAGTTTATAATATGAATATCAAATTTAATTATAAATATATATTTTTTATGATCTTACCATTTATTATATAAAATAATTGGTAAAAATCTTCCTTCATTCTCTATAAACCAACCGTTTAGAAATTGAGGTCATATTTTACTATGACCTCAATTGTTGTTATACGGTGTGCGTATTTATTATATTTTGAACACCATATTACAATACTTTTAAAATTTGTTCCTTGTAGTTATTGGTAAATATTTGCCTATAGCCATAGGCTTTGTATTTGTTCATTTTATTGAATTTTATATTTATTCTTACTGCAATATTTATCTACTTAACATTATACTATAATCCCATTCAGGTAGCATAAATCCTAGTGGTAAATATTTCCCCCTTTGTTCTATATACCACCCTCTTAAATTTGCAATCTGATTAGGATTAGAAATGATACCCTCGTCCAATGCAGACAAGAATAGTTCAGACTCACCTGTTGTCATATCACTCAACTCTGTGCCTCTACCCACGTAATAAACACCAACACGACCTTCTATATATGGTGTACTGAATGCCCTTTTTATTGTACCGTCATTCTTCATAAAATATTCAATCTTAGCATCTGCAAAATGTTGAAATTGCCCATCATGAATCTTTGTAAACACATGGTTCCAAACTTTTACTCGAGCTTCTAGGAGTGCATCTTTGTTAAATCGAATAACTCTATTACCATTTTTATATGTATCTTTACCTAACCTTTGACCATACTGCTTAACAAAACTAGTGGATTGATATACCCAATCACTTGGATTAGCAGAAGCACCACCTGAGCTATTAGCCACCCCACTACCATTACCTTTAACAGTACCTGTAAATGTTTCTTCAGCACCAAACATTTTAGAAGAATCTCTACCAGTCATAGCTAATTTACCACCATTTTTTGCAATAGTGGGTTTCAGTGCTTTATTAACTGCCTTTGTAATACCCTTACTTACCCCTTTGGCAATGCTAGGTCCTATTGCCAAACCAAATGATACATAACCCAGTATTTCACCTGCTTTTTTAAGTTGTTTATTATCTGAAAACTCACTAGCCAAAGCTACCGCACCTGCTACCAAGCCTATGCTTTCTACTACAACACTCGTAACACTTGTTGCCGCCATAGATGCTAAAAAAGTTCCTGATGCC
>CANHGT010000048.1 GCA_947460385.1 Alphaproteobacteria bacterium | reverse complement strand
GTTAGTTTGTTGAAATTTTCTAAATTCTTATTAAACTCATCGCTATTAATTTTGTAGTTTAAAAGAGATTCCTTTGCAATACGTTGCCAAGTGTTCCATAAATTATCTATATTTTCACAGGCTAGAATTTCATTTATAAAAACTTGGTTATAAGGTGCTAATTCCATATAAATGTATTCACCACCGCCCTGCCAATTAACACTTTTTGATATTCCGCCTTGCTCCCCCGCTATTACCTTATTGATGCGTTCCTTAGTAATGCTTTCAATGTAATCCATTTGCTCTATCATTATCCACCTGCGGTTTAGCTTGTGGGCGACAGCTCCTGTTGTGCCACTTCCTGCAAAGAAGTCTAAAACTATGTCACCCTCTTGGGTAGAGGATTCAATAATAACTTGAAGGGCTTCTTCAGGTTTAGGATACATGAAATCTGTAGAACCAAATAATTTATTACGCTCTTTGGTAGCTACTTGATTCATATACTTATTATCGCATAATTCAAGGCTATTTAATAAGTTATACTCACTAACAACTTCTGCTTTATATCTTTTAAAAATAAAGCCTCTTTCATTATCTTTATGCTCTGTTTTAAATTTTATTTTGCCTGTTTTGATATGTTTTTCAAAGCTTTCCTTAGAAAATTGCCATTGGCGATTTTCTGGTGGTAAATCTATTTTACCTGTATGTGGATTTTTAATTTCAAAATAACTACCTGTAGGGGAGCTTGGGTTGTCGGAGATCCAAGCTCCCCTAGTATCGTTATCAGGATTTTTATAATTTTTAAAAGTTTTTTGACTACCTTGTAAAACCACATTATATTTATTTTTAGCAAAAATTAGAGTGTTTTCATGCTGTGTATTAAAGCCACTTTTTGCATCGTTGGTAGTAGATTTAGTTTTTCTAATAATATCACCAATAAAATTTGCCCTACCGAAAATTTCATCCATCAAAACTTTTAAATATGCTTGTTCGTTATCATCTATCTGCACAAAAATTACCCCATCGTCTCTTAATAGCTCTTTTGCTACCTCTAGCCGATTCTTCATAAATGTTAGCCATGTTGAATGGTTAAATTTATCATTATATTTAAAACTATCATTGCCTGTATTATATGGGGGGTCTATATATATTAACTTAACCTTGCCTGCGAATCGTTGCTTTATAGAATGCAACGCCAATAAATTATTGCCTTTTATTAAATAGTTGTTATTTAATACCTGTTCGCTTACCTTACTAATTGTTTCAGTACCACGTTGGCTGATTCGCTCCACCTTGCTAAATAATTTAGGCGACAAAAGCTTATTTACCTCACTTGCTTGTAAAGTAGCATTAAAAAAGCATTCTTTACCTTTTTCATCGTCAAAACTTTGCCCACCTGCTAAATAACAATCTTTAAAGGGGAAGTTTAAAACTACCTCGCCACTGTCTTTAATAAAACTGTATTTATGGCTACTGCTAGCTAACCCAATGATTTTTTTGAATTTTGTATAGGAATCATGTAAATAAGAAAAACCGTTAATTGCTTCTATAAATTCATCTTTATTGAAAACATTGTAATCTTGGCTTACTTTCTTAAAAAAAGTATTTTTGATATATTGGCTTTGTAAAATAGCTTTTAAAAATGCAACATCGTACTGTATAGCATGTTGCTTAATTTTTTCCGCATCTAATTTTTCCGCATCTGAAGTCCCCCCCCCACGAAATACAGGCTTGGGAGTACTTTTGTTAACTCTTGCATTAATTCTTGTTCTATTTTAAGCATTTTTTATAATCCTTAGCTGTTGTTGTCTTTTTGTATAAGCACCCTATGTGGGAATGGAATTTCAATGTTTTCTTTCTTAAACTCTTCAAACACACGTTGTAAAAAGCGGGCTTTTACAATTGCATGAAACCCCGGTTCGGTTTTAATTTTACATCTAATAATTACACTAAAATCGGCTAAATTAATAATGCCTGTTAAGTCTAAATCGCCAACAACCACATCTTTCATATCTTCTTCTAGCTTTATATTTTCTGCAATTCTATACAGAACACTATTAACATGGTCTATATTTGAATTATATGATACCCCTATTTCCATAAAAGCATAGCCAAAATATTTTGTATAATTACTAATTACCTCTATAGATGAAAACGGTATCATGTGAAGTTTGCCATCAATATCACGTAGCTTTATGTACAGTAAACTCATACTTTCTACCTTACCTTTAAAACCACTTATTTCAACGAAGTCGTTAATAGAGAAACTATCTTCCATTAAAAATAACATGGCATTAAAAAAGTTTTTCAAAATATCTTTTAGCCCAAAAGCCACAACAACCGTTATAATACCTGTACTTGCCACAAGGGTTGTTACAGACAAGCCAAAGGCAGACAAGGTTATAATAATCATAGACACCACTATTAATAGCGTATATGGTTTATGACATAAAATATATAATGATAGTGTTTTTCTTAGTACGTTGTAATCTTCTGTTAAATCCATTTTTATTGCTTTTTTTTGTACATAAATAATAATGCACAAACTAACAAATAAAACAACAAAATAACCTAATAAAATTATTACAATGGTATTGCCTAGCCATGAAGTAATAAACTTACTGATATAAGCTTGCAAATTAAATTTCCAAATTACATCTAGCAAATAAGCTACCAAAATAATATTTATTACTTTATAATAAAGCCCAAAAGAATGCCAAATTTTCTTAACCGTAAGATATTTATAAACTTCTTCTAAGTCATTGTGCCTATTTATTAAGCCTTTTAACTCTTGTTCAAGATTGTCTACAACGTATCTATAAAATAAATAATGAGTTAATTTATATACAAAGTACAATACCATTAACAACATAACTGACAATACGGTTTCTGTTAATAATCCTTTTACTAATTCGTAATCAAATAAAAATATTATAACAAACAAGATAAAGGCAATACCAACCACAATATAAGAAGAATATGATTTTTGCAAAAAAAGATTAGTTCGTGATTTTTCGTCTTTATTTATACTTGTTGGATAAGCAAACTTCCTTATAACAAGATGCATAAAATATCTAATTTTTATAATAAAAAATACTATCACGCAGGCACACATAAAAAGATTTATTTTCAACAAGATACTATGATGCTCACTAACATATCTTTCTAAAAGAGCTGAATTAATTACAAGAAAACAAAATAACACTATAAAAAATTTAAGAATCGTATATTTAAGCCTTTTGAACAAAGCACTGGTAAATTTTCCTGCAATTAATCTAAGCAACAAAATTACTACCCTCATGCCCAAATAAACACATAGCAACTCTACAATATATGTATAAAAAGATACTTTATACAAAATTACAATAACAATTGATATGGCAACAGATACAAAAACAGGTGCTAACAGTTTTATTATATAGGTTATTTGTGATAATAAGTTTTGTAAATTAAACTTTTCTTGCTTGTTTTTGTATCTTTGGGATTTTATTTTAAATGTATAGTTTAAAATTTGTTCTAAAAAATATGATAAAGATACAAAAAATACTACATGCATAATCCAAAATATCAAATATAGGATTTTATCTAAGGAGAAACTCATAAGCTCTTGTTTAAAAAAATTAATATAACTTTTAACACTCCTATGACTACCAATTTGTTTAAATTGTTGCAAAACATAGGATACATCTATTACTTTGCTTCTTTCAATGCTTATATCTTTCTTGATAGTATTTTTGCTATTATCTGCTTGATTTTGAATACCTTGCAAAACTTGAACTAAAGATTCTAATTTTGCAGGATTTTGTAGAATATCTAGCAATGTATCTGCCACTTCTTTATTAAGTGGTGCTTCCTGTACCTTGCTGTTTAATGGATAAATAACCCCAGGTATTGCAGGAACTTTAATTGCAGTGCTAACAGTTTCACTAGCAAAGGAAACACCGCTAGCAAGAATTAAATAAACAAAAAGTAACAAAAATATATTTTTTCTCATGTTTTCTCTGATGTATAATTTTTCTTTTAAAGAATTACATAATAGTATATATTAGTAAATGATTTTCTAAATAACAAGTGATAAATATTAATAATAAATGGTTGTGTAGCGTGTTTAAAGTTTTTTTAGTTGTTTTTTCTATTATATTATTATCTGTTCCAATGTTTGCTTTCTATCTAAATTCTTTAAAGAATGAAGTATATACTTCTAATTTTGGCAAATATGGCACAGATGGCAAAACCTTTAATCTTATTAATGAACGTCCTGACTATAATAGCAAGGAAAATAAAAAAAGATTTAGCTTTATGGCTACAATGAAATATCTTTTTGGTAAGAATCCTGATGCATGGCAACATGAAGAAATTATTGTAAATCAAGCTATACCGGGCACACCCCCTGTTGATTCTAGCATTAAAGCATATTTTATTAATCATTCTACGGTATTAATTCAAACATTAGGGCTAAATATTATAACAGACCCAATATACAGCAAGAAGGCAGGTCCTTTAAATATGGTTGGGGCTAAAAGACATCATATCCCTGGAATTAAATTTGAAGATTTACCAAAGATAGATATAATTTTATTAAGCCATAGTCATTACGATCATATGGACTATAAAACCTTGAAAAAATTAATAGCAAGAGATAATCCAAAAATTATAACACCACAAGGCAACGATTATTTACTTAAAAAAATAAATAAAAATGTAGATGTAACCCCTTTACTATGGGAAGAAAGTACTAAGTATAAAGGCTTAACTATTTCAGTAGAAAAAGCTTACCATTGGAGCTTCCGCCGACTATACGATCTAAATAAAGCCCTGTGGGGTAGTTTTGTAATTGACAATGGTACAAACAAAATATTTTTTGCAGGTGATACCGCCTTTGCAGATGGCAAGATATTTGAAGAACTACAAAGCAAGCATAAATCATTTGCCCTTAGCTTTATTCCTATTGGTGCTTATGAACCTAATGAATATTTAAAATATAGTCATGCCAATCCTCATGAAGCAGTACAAATTCACAAAATTATTAAATCAAACAAAACTGTAGCAATACATTTTGGTACTTTTCAATTATCTAAAGAAAAATACCGACAACCGCAGGAAGACTTAGAAAAAAGCAAACAAATTTTACATGTGAATACAGAAGATTTCATTGCACTGCAACCGGGTGCTTCAATAAATATAAAATAAAACATTGACAGAACAAAGAAAGGGTTGTATCTTATAAATATGTTTTTCATTATCGCGGGGTAGAGCAGTTCGGTAGCTCGTCAGGCTCATAACCTGAAGGTCGTGTGGTTCAAATCCCACCCCCGCCACCATTATTCCTTTATCTCAAAAAAAATCATTAATTATTTTCAATGAATAATTTTTCTATGCTTAATTTACAAAAAATAGTAACATTGTCAATAACAATTAGATAACTTATTATAAAGGATAATTAACATGGAAGCACTTAAAGCCAATCCAGAAGCCATAGACGTAATTTTTCAAAAACATTATATTATTCCAGATTACCAAAGACCTTATAGTTGGGAAGAAGAACAATGTGAGCAATTATGGAGTGATATTTATGATGCCTATCAAGAATATAAAAATAACAAAAATAATTCATCGTATTATTTTTTAGGTAACATTGTTATATATCCCGATGAAACACTTGGAGATCAGCATTTAAATGTTGTAGATGGACAACAAAGGCTTACATCTTTATTGCTACTAATTCGAGCTTTATTTGAAAAGAATAGAAGTTTTAACAAATTGCAAAATCTTTTATTTGCATCTAGCCCAACAGATTTTTCAGATATTGATTATAAAACGCAGAAAATAAAAACCCTAGTAATTGATACAGACAATGAAAGTTTTGCAAATATAATAAATTTAGATAAAAAACCTGATAAAACACCTAGTAAAAATAAATATATTAATAACTTCTATGTTTTTGCTAATAAAATAGACGAGTATTTAAAAGATGCTGATGCTGATGAATTTAAGGATTTTATTACTTATATTATTACAAAAGTAAAACTACTTTCTATTCAGTGCAACAACTTTGATAGTGCTTTAAATATTTTTTCAACTCTTAATAATAGAGGATTACCTCTTACTGACAATGATATATTCAAAGCTACTCTTTATAAAAAAGCTCTAGATACTAATGAGTTTTTAACTAATTGGCAAGAATTAATAGAGTTTGAAAATAAAGAGTTTAATTCTCCTAGTATGTTTAATAACTATATGTATTATATTAGAGCAGAAAATAATACTACTACTAGCCTTATTTCATTGCGTAGATTTTTCACTAAAAATCACTCTGAATACTTGAATGATTATGAAAAAACTATTAATTACCTGAACAAATTTAAACAAGCACATGAATTTTTGCAGAAATCAGATGGTAAAAATAGGAATTTAATTGAATGTTTAAAAAATTACCCTAATGATAAGCCTTTTGAACCTATTTATATATTTTTAATTAAACACTTAGAAATAGAAAATAATAAACCTTTGTTATCATCTTTCAATCAAGATAAATTTAGCCTACTACTAAAACAAATGGTTAGATATAGTTATATACAAGGTTTAGTATATAATAGTATTAATCGTATTAAAAACGATATTTATAAAATTAATAAAGATGTATTCCATAATAATGATTATATTCATACCATTAAAAACAGCATAAAAGCAGAAGAAATAGAACAATCTATTGCTGAAATTAAAAAAAGCAATTTAAGAAAATATAATAGAGGTATAGTTTTTTTAAACTCTACCTTACACCACGCTCAAAAAAGCTCATTTGCAAATTATGAAATAGAAATAGAACATATTTTACCTAAAACATCTTACAATAATCAAGACGGCTTTACCACAGATGAATATAGTGAAAATATTGATAGATTAGGAAATTTGGTTACCCTTGAAAAGCACCTAAACATACAGGCTAAAAATAAACCCTTTAATGATAAAAAAGAATTTTACAAAAAATCTGAATTAGCAGAATGTATTTCTTTATTAAATATAGCTAATTGGAACAAAAAAGCTATTGATAACAGGGAAGCAAAAATAATAGAAACACTATCAAAATTTTTTAATGATTAATTCTTTTAATAGTATCTTTTAAATATGATTGCTCTATGGGGATATTAAAATACATAGAAAAAACAATATTATCTATATAACTTTTAAGTATGTCTTGTTCTTTTTTATATATGGATTTCTTTTGTTTTAAATCTTGTAAATTAATATCCTTTATTATGACAATATAACTATC
>CANHGT010000047.1 GCA_947460385.1 Alphaproteobacteria bacterium | reverse complement strand
TAAAAAGTTGACCTACCATTTTGTACTATCCGCAGAATTTTAGCACTACAAACACAACAAGGTTTGTTTTCTTGCCCATATACTTTAAAATAATCTTGAAAGCCACCTGCACTACCATCGCTTTTGCTATAATCTTTCAATGTTGAGCCACCTTTCATAATGGCAAGGTGTAAGATATCTTTAATATTGCTTATTAACCTTGTAATTTCATCAACTGTTAAAGTATTAGTAGGTTTTAAAGGAGATATATTAGATAAAAACAAAGCTTCACAAACATAAATGTTGCCTAAGCCTGCCACAAAGCTTTGGTCTAATAAAACTTGTTTAATTGCACCGTTTCTGTGTTTGCTATGTTCTTGAAAATAATTTACATTAAAATTATTATGGAGTGCATCTATAGCAATTTTGTTTAACCAAGAAATTTTTGCAATGTCGGAATTATGATAAACTGCAAACATACCAAAGCGTCTAGTATCATTATATATTAATACTGTACCACAGGTGAATTGTAGTTTTACATGGTCGTGTTGTATTAACCTGTTTTTTTCTAAGTTTTGTAGATGATTTTGCATATTTGGGTTCTCTAGTAAAAACTTACCACTCATTCCAGCATGGCATACACAACAATAGTCATTATTAGTTTTAATTAATAAATACTTTGCTAGACGTTCAATAGAAATAATCTTACTGTTTTCAATGCTTTCTAATGGTAATTCATTAACATTGCTAGCAATTTTACGTAATTTTTTCCCACTACTATAAACTGTACTTATGGTTAGTTCAACACAAGGTTGCAACCCTATTTTCATATTCTCTACTTCAGGTAATTCAGGCATTTTATGTTCTTGAAATTATTATTATCTTTATTCTATAAATTATTGTATTATATAATTATTTATTAGCAAATAGATTTTACAAAGGTATCTCCTATGTCTAAAGATAATAACTTTTTTACGCATTTTGGGTTTAAAAATGTTAAAATGTCTGAAAAAGCTAAATTAGTAAAAGATGTGTTTGATTCTGTTTCTTCTAAGTACGACATAATGAACGATGTTATGAGTATGGGCGTACACAGAATATGGAAGCATGAGCTTATATCTATGCTTAACCCATCGCAAACCCATACATTGCTGGATGTAGGCGGAGGAACTGCAGATATACCTTTATCTTTTCTTAGAAAAGGTGGTACCAAATGTATTGTGGTAGATATAAATTATGAAATGCTAAAAGAGGGCTTGAAAAAAGCTTTAAACCATGGTTATACTTCTTCTATAGACTTCATAACAGCCGACGCAGAACATTTACCATTTAAGAATGAAATCACACCCTGCTATAGTATATCTTTTTGCATTAGAAATGTTACAAACATCAGCAATGCTCTGTTAGAGGCATACAGGGTACTTGAAAAAGGTGGTAAGTTTTTTTGCCTTGAATTTTCAACTGTAAATAATCCTATTTTATCTAAAGCTTATGATGCTTGGTCTTTTAAAGTTATTCCACATATAGGTAAATATATAGCTAAAAATCAGGAAGCTTATGAGTATTTAGTAGAAAGTATTCGTAAATTTCCTCCCCAAGAAGAATTTGCTAACATGATTCGCAATGCAGGGTTTAAAAATGTTGGTTTTAAAAATCTATCAGGTGGTATAGCTACTATCCATTATGGTGAAAAATAAGATAACTTTGGAAATAATCTGTTATGTTCATATTGCGAGCTATAGTTTTAGTATTACTTTTAATACGTTATAGATGTTTGTTTGTTATTGGGTTTTTACCTGTATTCCCATTTAATTTATTTAGAATGTTGTACAAACCACACTCTAAAAAACAAGCCAACAATTTTGTTGCATTTTTGGAAAAATCAGGACCTTTATTCATTAAATTAGGGCAAGTTTTATCTACAAGAATTGATATTTTTAGTGAATCATATATTCAAAGTTTAAAAAATCTAAGAGATCAAGCTAAATCTAATAATAAAAACATTTTGCCCGAAATCTTTTTTAAATCTTTTGGAACAAATATTAATGAAGTATTTCAAGAAATATCTTTAAACCCTATTGCTTCGGGTTCTATTGCATGTGTTTATAAAGGGATTTTAAAGAATAAAGCTCCTGTAATTATAAAAATCATTAAACCCAATACCGAAAAACGTTTTAAACAAGATTTATTAATTTTGAAAATCTTGTTTATTATAACAGAAAATCTCTCTAAACAAGCTAAAATAAGTAAACCTACCCAATTAACATCTAATTTAGAAGCAATTATGAGGTTAGAATTAGACCTTAGGTTTGAGGCAGCATCGGCAGATACTCTAAAAGAAAATTTTGCAGATGACAATGATTTGTACATTCCAAAAATTTATTGGGAGTACACCGCAAAAGATATCCTAGTTGAGGAATGGATAGATGGAATTAGTGTTGGCAATGTAGAGGAATTAAAGAAAAACAATTTTTCTATGGTAGATATTGTGCGTAAAATTACAAAAATTTTTTTCTATCAGGCTTTACGAGATGGTTTTTTTCATGGAGATATCCACACAGGCAATATATTTGTTTTAAAGACAGGGCAAATAGCCTTAGTAGACTTTGGTATTATGGGCAAATTAGATGGTAATTTAAGAAAATATGTAGGAGAAGTTTTTATGGCTTTTCTAAGCAAAGATTATAAAAAAGCTGCTAAAATACACTTTGATGCGGGCTGGGTTAATCCTAAATACAATATAGAAGATTTTACCCTAGCATGTAGAAGCATAGTTGAACAAACCATGTTAATTAATAAAGAAAATGTAATGTTGGGTAAATTATTAGAGCAACTATTTCTTATTACTACAAAGTTTGAAATGGAAATTCAGGAAGAATTATTAATATTGCAAAAAAATTTACTTTATCTTGAAAACATATCTAGGTCATTAATACCCGATCAAAACATGTGGTTGCTTTCTAAAGACGTAATTCAATCACACATGGAGAGCCAACATACTAAAATGACCTACATTGTTAATGAAGCCAAAAAACATACTGCCCCCATAATAAATATATATAATTTATTTCATAGTTATAAGACTTTACTTGAAATTAATAATAATTTAAAAAATAAATCCTATAAATTAAACTTATTATTAACTATCTTGTGTATAATTATTATAGTCTATATAATAATTATTAAATAAAGCAAAAAGACAGTAATGAAGAATGTAACAATACCAATAAAATTAGTAAATGAAAATAATAAAGGGCTATTACCTAGTTACGCCACAAGTGGTAGTGCGGGAATGGACTTATTAGCTATAATTGAATCTCCTATTACTATTATGCCTTCAGAAGTTCAATTGATTCCTACAGGCATAGCAATTGCATTGCCTTGTGGCTTTGAGGCACAAATTCGCCCCCGTTCAGGGTTAGCTTTAAAACATGGTATCACGGTATTAAACTCACCCGGCACAATAGATAGTGATTACAGGGGAGAAATTAAAGTTATTTTAATTAACCACTCTAAAGAATCATACACGGTTAACCCCCAAGATAGAATAGCACAAATGATAATATCTAAATATGAAACAATAAATTGGAACATAGTAACTGACCTAGATAGTACAGAAAGACAGGAAGGTGGATTTGGTTCTACAGGTATAAAACAATAGTAAAGAATATTGCATCGGCTATTTCCATGACATCTAATACACTAACAGCATTACAGGAAATGAAAAATGTAATTATGGATTATATTTTTCATAGTCAGTATTATGCAAAAAAGATATCAAGAAATACTATTAAAAGCCCTATTAATAATATAGCTTATCCATATTTTAATGCCTTGTATCATCAAGGTCATAATATATTGTATGGAGAAATAGAATTGTTTGGACGAAAATATAATTTTATTGATTTTTCAGACACCAGCTTTCTTCCAGAAACTATTGTATTAGAACTTCATAAATTTAATTGGATTATTAATCTATTAATTTTAGATACTCAAGAAAGTATAGATAAAATCACTTCACTAATTGAAACATGGGTGCATAATCATGGTAAAATAAGCTATCCTGCATGGAATATAGATGTATTAAGTGAAAGAGTTTTTCACTTAATATTATGCTCTGGTGTTTTAGAAGGAAAAAGTAATCATTTTTTTGCTCATATGCTAAAAGTTTACCTAGATCAACAAATTAATCATTTAATTTTTGCATATAAAAATTACCATTATCACAATAAAATTAAAATATACCAAGCATTAATTATGGTATCTATCTTTTATGAAGAGTATCAATATTTACTAAGTGAGGTATTTACTTTAGTTATTGAAGATATTAAACATCAAATTAATTTAGATGGTGGACATAAAAGTAGAGATAGCTATATAACTTTATTATATTTGGAAGATTTATTAAAAATCTATTATTGTATTAAAGATACCCCTAGAATTGATTCAAACAGTCTATTAGAATATATAGGCAGGATAGCTGCATTTATAAGAACAATGCGTCATTTAGATGGAAAATTATCTCTATTTAATGGAAGCTATGAATCTAATAAGCAAAAAATAGATTTTTTATTATCTTTAAGTAAGTTAACCTCTGAATCTTCAAATCAACTAAGAAATAGTGGTTATATTAACATGCAAACCAAGCATAGCAAACTGATTGTTGATGTTGGTAATCCATTATATAATTATAACTCTTTACTAGCGTTTGAAATTTCAATAGGAAAGCATAAAGTTATTACTAACAATGGTAATAATAACTATATTTATCAATTACAACAACAAAGTTCTTTAGATAGAATAGATGGTAGATTAGACAATACTTGCATTATTTTAAAATCAGAAAATGAAACTATATTGTTCCCTTTTTCCCATGAAACTGTAAAAATAGAGCGTAGGCAAGAAGATAATTGGGAAATATTTTCTATTAATTATACTGGGCTTAAAAAAGAATACAATATTAGCTATCATCAAATTATTTACTTATCTACAAAAAATAATAAATATATTTTAGGTGAAAGTTTATTAACATTTGATGGTGTAAACAAAGGGATAACCGAAGCATTTTTACTTTTTAATTTACACCCTAATATTAAATATTTAGATTTAATGCAAGATGGGCATATAGTAACACTGCAAATGGGCGATGAAGGTTATATATTTCATTCAGAAAACAAAATACAAGTGCAGAAAAAATTTTATAGAGGGCAAGAAGGAGAATCTATTAAATCTTTTAGCCTGATGATCCCATTTAATTTAAAAGATAAAATAATTAAAAATGAATGGAATATAAGCCCCATAAATAATATATATGGATTAAATAATGAGTAAAATATTAGTAATAGTAGATATGCAAAATTCTTTTATTCATTCCAAAGGTATTTTATACATTAAAGATTCTAAAATATTAATAGAACGCTTACAGCAGTTCTTAACAAGTATACCAAGTGGATATTTTGATGCTATTATAATAACCCAAGATACCCATAATAAAAAAGATTATATCTTAAGTGAAGAAAGTACAATGTTCCCACTTCACTGTGAAAAGGATACATGGGATTGGCAATTAGCTTTTGATGAAACATTAATAAAAGATAAAAGCAAAATTTATAAATTATATAAAGATGTATTTGATATGTGGGCAACAGATACTAAATCATTAAACCACAGCTTATTTAATTTACAAGGGGAAGATGAATCTATCTCATTATCTACTTTTATGAATAGATATAAAGCATCTAGTAGTACAATTTATTTAATAGGTGTAGCATCAGATTATTGTAATAAATACGCAATTGATGGATTTTTAAAAAACAACTATCCTATATGTATTATTGAAGAACTTACTAAAGGTATACATGCAAATATCTCAACAGTAATACATCAGTTTTATCAAGAACATATCATATCTAATCAATTAAAAGTAATCTCTCCAAAAAAATTGTTTACATTGTAATAAAAATCAGCTATAGTTATAATTGCAATTAGCCATATAAAGAGAGCTTACAATGTCCAAAAAAACAAAAAAAGACTTAGAAAATCAAGAGAAAAATGAAAATCTGAATTCTTCAGAAAGAATTCGCAAAATGATAAGTCGTAGAAAAAAAGAACAAGAAAAAACACTCTTTTTACTAACTAAGTTCCCCCAAAAAGAAAAAGTGCTATTATCTACAGGAATTTCTCCTGTATTGTTTATTGCACCTTTAATGTTATGGATTATTATAGTATTAGTATTACTAATATTCATTTTAACTCATAATATTTTTACAATACACACATTGGAAGATGGTATTACTGAATTATCACAAAAAATATGTCTGTCTATACTTGGAATAAGTACATTAATCTTATTACCAATATCTGTTATACAAATGATGTACTATGCTAGGTGTAAAATCTTGTTAACAAATTTATCCCTAAAAATTGTAGATAAAAATGGCGAACAACTTATAATTCCAATATATGAATTAGAAGGCTTATTTATAGAAAAAGAATTTTTGGGTGATTGGTTCAATTATGCTACAATAGTTATTCAAAATGAAAGTCTATTAAGAGTTGAATTAAAATCTATTGCTCAACCATACCACTTACAAAAATTAATAACTAAGTATTTAATTAAATATCAAGATGTAATTAAAATGAAGCATAATAGTAATACTGGTTGGGATGCATAATTGTTTTGGATATTAAAAACAGAACCAACTGTTTGGTCTTGGCAACAACAATTAATGAAGCATGTTACTACTTGGGACGATATAAGAAATTATCAGGCTAGAAATTATTTAAGAACAATGAATATTGGTGATCTTTGTTTTTTTTACCATACAGAAAAAGAAAGATCAATTGTTGGAATTGTAGAAATTGTAAAAACAGCCTATAATGATCCCCTTGATGATAATTTCTCGGTAGTAGATGTACAAACTAAAATATCACTAAGCAATGCGGTTCATTTATCTACAATTAAGGCAACAGAAGAATTAAAAAATCTAGCTATTCTCAAGCAACCTCGTTTATCTGTTTCTCCGCTTAATACAGAAGAATTTAATAAAATTATTGAACTATCTAATACTTCATTTACTTTATAACTAATCAATATATCTAACCAAGTAGCATGGGACTATATATAATTTGTGCCAGTATGGACACGCAAGTTGCAAAGCAACTGTATATAATTCTAGCTTTGGCTAGCATAACTTGTGCAGAATGACACGCAAGTTGCAAAGCAACTATATAAATATTGTGCGTAGCACTTATCTTGTGCCTTATAAAGACACGCAAGTTGCAAAGCAACTGTATATAATTCTAGCTTTAGCTAGCATAACTTGTGCAGAATGACACACAAGTTGCAAAGCAACTGTATATAATTCTAGCTTTAGCTAGCATAACTTGTG
>CANHGT010000046.1 GCA_947460385.1 Alphaproteobacteria bacterium | reverse complement strand
TTCAATCTTGATCTTATGGGTTTTAATCTGCATGCAGGATACATTAACGGCAATAACTCTATTAGTTTACAAGATAATAACGATTTTACCAACTTAGAAGGCAAAGCTTCGTATAATGCTACAGAGTTTTCTATTTATTATTCATTTTTAGATTTTACAATAGGTTCATATACTTTGTTATCAACTGTAAACGCTAATCATACAACATATGACACTTTGCTAACTGAATTTGATATTAATTATCAACTTGGTCAATATATGATTTTATCTACGGGGGTCTTCACCGAACAAGTAGGGCTTACTAGCATTAAATCTAATAATAATTATGGTGTGCTTCTAGGGGTAGGATTTACGATATAATGATTAAACAAAATATAGAAAATATATTAACTGCAGTTCAACAAAACAATAGTAAGCTTAAAAGTGCTAACACTACATTGATTGCTGTGAGTAAAAAGCGTACTAAAACAGAAATCATTGAAGCAATTGATGCAGGAATAACCAATTTTGGTGAAAATTATCTGACAGAAGCCGAAGATAAATGGTTAGAACTAAAGGCAGACTATCCTAATATTACCTTGCATTTTATTGGGCATCTTCAAAGTAACAAATTAAAAAAAATTCATCACCTTTTTGATGTTATTCATAGTATTGATTCTAGCAAATTAATTAATGATCTTAAAAATTATCAAGATAAACCTAAGAAATATCTATTGCAGTTAGATTTAGACCCAGAGAATATCAATAAAGCGGGTTTGCAACCTAAAGATTTAGAAGCTACTTTACAATACGCTACAGAATGCAAAGTACCAATATCAGGACTCATGGGTATGTGTCCAATAAATTGTCCCGTATCACCATATTTTGCATTTTTATATCAACTAAAAAATAAATATAGCTTAAATGAACTAAGTATGGGTATGACCCATGACTACGTAGAGGCTGTAACATTTGGCAGTACTATGCTTAGAATAGGTTCAGGAATTTTTAATTAAGTAAGGAATATCAGCAATGTCATCGTTATATATCAAGCTTGCTAATAATTTAATCCAAGAAAAAATTGTTGACTATTTACAACTCTATACTAGCATAAACAATATAGGCATTTTAGAAGATAACTCGGTTTTAGAAAAAAATGATCTAATAATAGTAGACAATGTTAATTATAATTTATTATCATTAACAGAATTACAAAAAGCCAACACTATTTTAATTAACGAAGAAGAGCATAGTTGTGGTACTTTTGTAACAATCAATACTCCTTTTACACTGGATACATTATTAACCGCTATTAACAAATTTATTGCTAAGCAAAAAGACAACCTTAGTATTGGTAATTTTCATTTACAAGAAGAGGTGAACAAAGGATATTTTGTTTCAGATAATGTCAAGATAGAATTAACAGCTAAAGAATATTTATTATTAAAAAGTTTATTTCAAGCTTATCCTAATAGCATAGATAAAAGTACCTTATTAATTACCGTATGGAATATTAATAATGAAAAAGTAGAAACTAATACTATTGAAACCCATATTTCTTCACTTAGAAAAAAGCTTATTCATTTAGCAGAACAAATTATAATTTCTAAAGATAGCACAGGATATAAAATAGATCTTATTGTGTAAAATATAAGCCATAGATCAATTCATATTATGTGCAACATCAATTATATTATCATTAGCTATAATATGGCTCAAAAACTTGGGTTTCCTGATTTAATATATATAAGAGTCCGTTATGCATATTAAAATACCAACCATGTATGTCTATCTTTTTTCGTGTAAATTTATCTTCTACCCAAGGGAATTTATGTAGATTATTAATAGATATTTTAATAGCCTCTTGTTCACAAAAGCAATATTTTTGAGAATCATCTATATTTTTTGGAATATTTGCCTTTGCTTCTTTAATGATATTAATCCAAGGTAAAATAAAACTATTAGCTCCCCTTGTTTCCATTGTGTTGTCTACCATGGCTTTAATACCTCCACAGTCGCTATGTCCTAATATTATAATATCTTCTATATCTAAGCAGGTAACTGCAAATTCAATTGCTGCACTAATTCCGTGTTTACTATCCCAACTTGGTTCATAAGGAGGAACAATATTGGCAATATTGCGAATCACAAACATTTCACCAGGGCTAGCAGTAGTTAAAATTGCAGGGTCTACCCTAGAATCACAGCAACTTAATACTAAAATTTTAGGGCTTTGCTTATATTTTAAATCTTTAAAAATACTATGATCTACCTCATAATATTTTGTAAAAAAACTTTGATACCCTTTTAACATGTTTTTTATGTCTGGCATAATTCCACCTTTTTATACTGTTAAATTGATTATTTATTCAAGTGAGTTCTATTGTCTTTATTGGTAAAATATACATAAATATACTACACTATTCAAAGGATGCCTAATACTATATGAGTATTGTTTCATTCTATATTTTACCTATATTTTTTTAATAAGCTATCCCATAAATTTACTGCTAAATTAACCCCTGTAAGGTTCTCAATTGCTACGATTCCTGTTGGTGAAGTAACATTAATTTCAGTTAATTTGCCATCTATAACATCAATTCCTGTGAAAAACAAACCAAGTTTTTGTAAAGTAGGTTTTAAATTATCACAAATTAAAATTTCTTGCTCGGTTAAATCCTCATGAACTCCTCGTCCACCTGCTGCTAAATTAGATTTAATAGTATTTTCTGCGGGAATACGTAAAAGCGAACCAACAGGTTCACCATCTATTAATATAATGCGTTTATCTCCCTTCTTAACATTAGGCATAAATTCTTGTACCATAACTTGTTCTTTAAAGCTGTGTAAAAAATATTCAATAATAGATTTAGCATTTACATCGTAAATATCTAAAAAGAATACATCTGAACCTGCATTGCCATAAAGGGGTTTAATAACGCATTTATGCTCTTGTTTTAGAAAATTATAAATTGTATCAAAATCACTGCTAATTAAAGTTTTTGGCATTAAGTGAGCAAAATTAGTAACTAAAAGTTTCTCTGGTGAATTTCTTACTGAAATTGGGTTGTTAATAACTTTAACTTTTGATGGTAGTTTCTCTAATAAAAATGTTGAAGTAATATATGCCATATCAAATGGAGGGTCTTGCCTTAGAAAAATAAAATCAAAATCTTCTAAATTCATCATTGTACTTTCTTCATATGCAATAGGAATACTCTTATCACCTGCAGAATCATTAATATTTAACACTTTAAATACTTTAGCACATAGAATGCCATAATTCCAAGATAAGCTTTTAGGAGAATAGAAAAATATTTCAAATCCACGCTTATAAGCTTCTTCCATAATTTTGTAAGTGCTATCTGAAGCAAAATTTAATTTACTAAGTTCATCCATTTGAAATGCTATACGCATATAAATCTCCCTTTATTATTTTTTAGCTATGCCACGCATTAATTACATGCTCTATATGATTGTTATTATTAATAAAAATAGCATCAAACCTTATATTATAATTTTTATATTGTTTATATCTTGTTAAAAATATCAATAAAGCATTTTGTATTCTTTTTTTCTGGTTAGGTAAAATACTATACATAAGTATTTCTTGATTTGTTCTATATTTTACCTCGCAAACAATTAAATAATCATTATGTAAGGCAATAATATCAATTTCACCTAATTTTGTTGTAAAATTCCGTTTTAAAATTTTATATTTTTTGCTTTTTAAAAAAGTCGTAGCAAGTGCTTCGTAATTTTTACCCTTAAGATAAGATGTAGCACTTTTAGTTCTGTTATTCCCAAAATATTTTTCAAATATTATTCTTAATTGCCAAAATTTCATTATATACTAAATTCTTTGTTGTATTAAATTCTTTTGCTAATATTTTTGCTAAGTCGGAACTGCTGTGTTCATCTATCTTCTGCATAATAGATTGTTTTAATAATTCTATATTTAATTCGGTACTGATGTACGGTCTAAATAAAATAACAAATTCACCTCTTGGGGTATTCTCGTCGTAATACATAAGCCACTCGGCACAAGTTTTTTCTTGAATATTTTCAAACATTTTAGTTAATTCTTTAGCTAAAACTACTTTCTGATTACTGCCAAACACCTCTGCAATCATTTTTAAGGTATCAAGAACTCTATTAGGAGATTCAAAAAATACAACGGTTATTTCTTCATTTATATATTTTTTTAATGATTCTCTTTTTTTATTCATCTGTTTATCTAAAAAACCTAAAAACACAAAAGGCATAGTAGGAATACCAGCCACACTTAATGCACCTATAACGGCAGATGCACCAACAATAGGAACTACTTGCACATTATTTTCTGTGCATTCTTTAACTAGCAAATATCCGGGATCAGAAATAAGAGGTGTTCCTGCATCTGAAATTAATGCACAATTTTTACCGTCTAACAACATTTTTAAGATTTCTTGGTTTTTATAATGTTCAGATACGTTATTATAACTAATTAATTTTTTATAATGAATACCGTAATGATTAAATAATTTACTGCTAACACGACTATCTTCACATATTATGCAATCTACTTCTTTAATGGTAGATAAAGCTCTTAAGGTAATATCTTCCAAGTTACCAATAGGAGTAGCTACAATATATAATTTGCCTATAATATTCATTTTGATTTTTTCTATGATATAATATAATCTTATAAGTAATTAAAATTTAATTTCTTCTTTTGATATTATACAATGGATACTAAAATGTTTCAAACCTTTAGATTATTTTTATTAGTTGCAATAAGTTTAGGCATATTGTCATGCTCACAAGTATTTCATAATACACCCATGAATACTCACCCTAAACTTGTGGTAGGGGTTCTACTTCCTTTAAGTGGTAAGAATGCTAACTTTGGTAATGAAATGTTGCGTGCTATCAACTTAGCTTATAATGATGCTAAAAATAATAATGTTGTTTTAAAAATCTATGATACTAAGGCAGATGAAACAGTAGCTCAACAGGTAGCAAAACAAGCATTAAAAGATGGTGTATCTATTATTATAGGACCTCTGTTCAGTAACACAACAAGGTCTGTGGTTGAAGTTACATCAAACCATGGCATACCTGTAATTACGTTTTCCAATGATAGTGAGAGTATTTTAGGAGGTAAAAATGCTTACAATATAAGCCCTCTTCCGGCAAGTGATGTAGAAAATATGATTCATTTTGCTATTAAAGAAAAACAATCTAAGAACTTTGTGATTTTAGCACCTGAAAACAAATATGGAGATATAGTTGTAGCAACAGCAGAAAAATCTTTAAGTATGTATGGTGCAAAATTAGTTCGTACTATTAGATATCCTGCTAACAGCCCTATACTTACACCATTTGTAGAACATTTGATTCCAACTAAAGAGTTAGCAAAGTATAATAAAATTAAAACCCAGCTCAAGAATAAAGTAATAGTACTAGATGAAAATAAGAATCCGCTTTTAAGTCCACCAGCCCCTGTGTTAGATTTTGATACTTTACTGATTGGTGATTTTGGCAAACGCTTAATTCTTCTAGCAAATCATTTTCCATCTATAGACCTCAACTATAAAAATATTAGCATTTTAGGCAATAGCAATTGGAATAATCCAGAAATCATTACTGAAACAATCTTACAAGGTGCTTATTTCCCTAGCTTTAAAGATGTAACCAAAACAGATGTTGGAAAAAATTATGAGCGTTTATATGAAACTAAGTTTAGCAATATAGATGCTACAGCTTACGAATCATTGTTGCTAGTATTATCTTGTATCTATCCCGATGAAGATGATAATGTGGTACTTAATTTAACCAAGCTAAGGATTTCCCAGTATGAATCAAAGAGTGCTTTATTGGGTAATTTAAGAATGAGTGTTCATGGTTCAAGCCAATATTCTATGTTGATTAATCAAATTCATAAAAAAACAGCAGTAGAAGTTTATAACAATGCTAATGTTTACCAAGAAGTGTATCAAATTACAAGTATAGATAAAGACGACGAAATTAATATGATGCCCGATGTAGATGAACCAATGCAATTAGACGAACCCAGTGAAACACCTAGCGAGGAAGGGATTGAGAACACTGAGGTTGAACCCAATATCCCATCTCCCCAAGATGTAGAGTAATAAATTATAGGTAATACTAACAACATGCAGTTTGAAAAACAAGATTATCAGGAACAATGTGTTAAAAATATTATTAACTCTTTAAAGGATTTTGATTTTAAAAACCCTAGTGTTCTATCTTTGCAAGATTCTTTAAAAAATTTTTATAAAAATGATGGCAAACATTTACCCAACAAAATCTTATCAAATAAGTATAACCTAGATGTTTTAATGGAAACAGGCACAGGTAAAACTTTTACCTATATTAACACCATATTTGAGCTTAATAAAGAATATGGCTTGAATAAATTTATTATTTTTGTTCCAAGAAAAGCGATCAAATTAGGAACAATCCAAAATATTAAGCTAACAAAAAGTTATTTTCAATCAGAGTATGAAGGCAAAGCAATCAAACTATTTGAATATAGCGGTGGTAGTTCAATTTCTAGTGTTAGTGAATTTATAGGCAATACAAACAAAGAACCATCAGTTTTAATTTTAACCAACAGTTCTATAGACAAAAAAGATAATATATTAAAAAAACAGCTAGAAAATTTTTTCTCCCATGGTAAAAATACCTTGTTAGAACGCTTGCAAGCAATCAATCCTGTAATTATTATAGATGAACCCCATTTACTAAAAGGTAATCAATTTACTAAAGAATTTGATAAATTTCAAAGCCTGTGTTTACGTTTTGGGGCAACCTTCCCTGTAGAGGAAGAACATAAACTTTCTAACATGGTTTATAGCCTAGATAGTATCTCTGCGTTTCAAAATTATTTGGTAAAGAAAATTCAAGTTTCAACAATTACTAATTCTAGTAATGCAGTTACCTTAACAGCGGTTGATAAAAAGCATAACACTCTTACATTGCGTTATTTTATCAACAATCAAGAGCTAGAAAGCACACTTAAAGTTAATGAAGATATTGGGGCAAAATTAAATATTAGCAATTGGCAAGGAGTATCTTGTATCAACATACAAAAAGATATTGCATATTTATCTAGTGGAGAATCTTTGCAAATTAGTACATCAGATTATAAGTTAGACTATATAGATCAAAAATTTCTCATTAGTGCCACAATAAAAAATCATTTTGAAAAAGAAGAAAAATTATTCAAAAAAGGTATAAAAACATTGTCTTTATTTTTTATAAGTGGAATAAAAGACTATGATGGTGAAAATCCCGTAGTAAAAAAAATCTTTGAAGATGAATATAAAAAACAGCGGTCAGAAAAACTTAATGAAAACATCAGTCAAGATTATAGAGATTATTTAGAAAAAGACTACCATGATGGAACATTAATAGTGAATCAGGGTTATTTTGCTACCTCCCATGGTTCCAAAGAAGAACAAGAGTTAAATGCCATAGATGTTATTTTAAATAAAAAAGAAGAACTACTATCT
>CANHGT010000045.1 GCA_947460385.1 Alphaproteobacteria bacterium | reverse complement strand
TCAGCAATGGCTTTATAATAACCTTTTTACCACTTTTTTTGCTATCTGCCTTAGGAAGCTTAGGATTTGAGAGTACAACTTATTCGGATTCCGACTTTGCGGTAATAGGAATAATTTTAAGTAATATTTTAAGTTTGTTTAACTAAGGGCGTTGTCTATAAGATGGGCTTTTATGTATTAAAATTAGATATAACAGTATAAACTCTTAAGTTTTAATTTCTTAAGGATTTATACTGCTATATGTTATGAAATATTATAATTAATTGTTTGACTTTTAAAATTGTAGATTTTTCTTCATTTTTTCAAGTGTTTCTTTATTTTTTCGCTCAAGTTCTACAAGTTTTTTGTCTTCTTCAAGTGAATCAATTTTGTTTTGCAATTTTTTTATAAATTCATCTATATCTATCGCAGTACTAGTTTTTGGCATTTGGTAAACTTTTAAGTTTTTTTGGTCAGCAATTTCTAGTAGCTTTATAACTTTTTCTAAATCTTCAATGGAATTATTTTCTACCTCTAATCCTAAGTAAATAGCAGTGATTGTTAAACCGCAATCTTTTAATTCAAAGTTTCTTTTATTGTTTTGCTTATTGTAAAGATAGGATAATAAGTTTAACACATTTTCATGCAATGTTTCGTTATCTTTTATTGTTTCACTTGAATTTAATGAGGTTAAAAAGTAACTTCTAAGTTCTATATATTTTTCATCATTTTTTACTACTTCATCTGAATCAACATATTCTTTAAGCATATTATTTATTGCTTCTGCTGTTTTTTCTGGTTGTGTTGAAAAAGTGTCGTAGAATATGCAATAAATAAATATATTTATATGACCATAAATAGGGTAATATCGTAATCTCCATTCGTTTTCGTATTCCCAGTCTGTAGATTTAGTATAATAGGCTTTTATAAACTTCTCGTATTCTAACTTTAACTTCTCTTCCTTATCTAAAACTGATAATTTTTGATTAGCAAATATATTATTAGTGTGTATCTGAGGTACATCTGTCTTATATGAAACTTTTTGCATATCAAAGTCATCATGACTATTTTTCATATTATTATATTCAATGCAAAAGCCCTTATGTGAATTGCTATAATGCGACCACATTGAAATAATATCATTATTAGCACTAAGAGAATACAATAAAAAACTATATTTACCCCTATTTGAAATCTTATCATTAATTATAATCGTACCCTCACAAGGGTCATTGAATTCAGTAGGGCAAGAGAAATATATTTCATCTTTTGCTATGCCATCTAAAATATCTGTAATATAGGGGCTACTAAAACTTCTATATTTGTATAAATTAGGTGGTAATTCTTCTTTTTTCTCGTCTTCTTTTGGTGAATTTTCATCGGTAGTCATTTATAAGCCTCGTATAATTTTTTATTATTTATATTAAAAATAGGGCAATAAAAAAGGTGGGAATAGTAAAATACGCCCACCTTTTTTCAAATGCCTTAGCATTTATGCAACAAAACAGTAAAAACAGATGGTTCTTAGAAACCGCCCATTCCTCCCATTCCGCCCATGCCACCCATACCACTCATATCAGGCATAGCCGACTTCTTATCTTCAGGGGCGTCCGCTATCATTGCCTCTGTTGTAATCATTAAACTAGCAATTGATGCCGAACCTTGAATTGCAACTCGGGTTACCTTTACAGGGTCTATAATTCCAAACTTGGTCATATTTCCATATTCACCTGTTTGTGCATTATAACCAAAATTGGTATCATTTTGTTCTAGTAGTTTTCCAACTATTATAGAAGCATCATCACCCGCATTGGTAATAATTTGACGAATAGGAGCTTCAAGCGCTTTACGAACTATATCTACACCTAAGCGTTGGTCATCATTTTCGGTTGTTAAATTAGCAAGTGCAGATTTTGCATACAATAATGCAACCCCACCACCTGCAATTATACCTTCTGCTACTGCTGCACGTGTGGCATGTAAAGCATCGTCTACTCTATCACGTCTTTCTTTAACTTCAACTTCGGTAGCTCCACCAATTCTTAGAACGGCTACGCCCCCTGATAGTTTTGCTAATCTTTCTTGAAGTTTTTCTTTGTCGTAATCGGAAGTAGTATCTTCAACTTGTGCTTTAATTTGCTTACATCTAGCTTCAATTTCGCCCTTGTTACCTGTGCCTTCAACTATTGTTGTTTCATCTTTGTTTATTAAGATTTTTTTAGCAGAACCTAACATTTCAATGGTAGCATTTTCTAATTTTAAGCCAACTTCTTCAGAAATAACTGTTCCACTGGTTAAAATAGCAATATCTTCTAACATCGCCTTACGTCTATCACCAAAACCTGGTGCTTTAACAGCAGCTACTTTTAAGCCACCACGTAATTTATTTACAACAAGTGCAGCTAATGCTTCACCTTCTACTTCTTCAGCAATAATTAATAATGGACGCCCACTTTGTGCAATAGCTTCTAAAATTGGAACCATTGGAGCTAAAGTAGATAATTTGCCATCGTTAATTAAAATGTATGGATTTTCTAAGTCTACAGTCATTTTTTCAGAATTTGTTACAAAATATGGCGATGTATAACCACGGTCGAACTGCATACCCTCTACAACTTCTAATTCACTGTTTAAGCCTTTAGCTTCTTCTACGGTAATAACACCTTCGTTACCTACTTTAGACATGGCTTCAGCAATCATTCTACCAATTTCTGTTTCACCATTTGCAGAAATAGTAGCAATTTGGGCAATTTCTTCATTGGTAGAAACTTTTTTAGACCTTTTTTTCAAGTCTTGCACTACATGTTCTACTGCTAAATCTATACCACGTTTTAAATCCATAGGATTCATACCAGCAGAAACAGATTTCACACCTTCTTTAACAATAGCTTGGGCTAAAACTGTGGCGGTTGTTGTTCCATCACCTGCTTCATCGTTACTACGAGAGGCAACTTCTTTAACCATTTGAGCACCCATGTTTTCAAATTTGTCGGCTAATTCAATTTCCTTAGCTACTGTTACACCATCTTTGGTGATTTTTGGAGCACCATATGATTTTTCAATAACCACATTTCTTCCCTTAGGTCCTAAGGTAACTTTTACTGCATCGGCTAAAAGATTTAATCCTTTAACCATTTTATCTCGGGCTTCACTACCAAATTTTACGTCTTTACTAGCCATAATTTTTCTCCTAATATTGATTTATAATTAACTTACAATGCCTAAAATATCGGTTTCTTTCATAATTAAATATTCAGAACCCTCTAATTTAATTTCAGTGCCAGACCATTTATTAAAAAGAACTGTATCACCTACTTTTACAGACATAGCTTGTACAGAGCCGTTGTCTAAAGTTAAACCATTGCCAACTGAAATAATTTTTCCAGTTATTGGCTTTTCTTTTGCAGAGTCAGGAATTAAGATTCCTCCTGCAGTTTTTTGTTCTTGTTCAATTCTTTCAACGAGAACATTATTATGTAAAGGTTTGAATTTTACCATTTTTCCCTCTTATATTTTGTTGATTGTTAAAATTATATTTATAGTATATTCTATTTACATATAATAATGTAGTATTAATTTTTTTACTGTCAATAGATTATAATTATATATTTTTATTTTAGGGCATAAAAGCAAGGAAGATTAAAGTGAGTGATATTTTTGAAGGGTTAAATAGTGTGCAACAAGAAGCCGTTAAAAACACCGAAGGTCCTTTATTAGTATTGGCGGGTGCAGGTACAGGCAAAACCAAAGTGTTAACTTCACGCATTGTTAATATATTGAACCAAAGATTAGCTAAAATGCAAGAAATTCTAGCTGTAACCTTTACTAATAAAGCATCTAAGGAAATGAAAGAGCGAATAGAGGGTATGCTTGGCTACCCAATTGATGGCTTCTGGATAGGCACATTTCACTCAATAGGCTTACGTATTATTAAAAGACACGTGGCTGAGGTGGGTTTAAAAAATAATTTTACCATTGTAGATACAGATGACTGCGAAAAAATCATTAAACAAATTTTGGTAGACAAAAACATAGATGGCAAAAAATTTCCGCCATCATTATTTTTAAACCTAATTTCACGCCTTAAAGATAAAAATATTATGTTTGATAATATCCCCGAACAAGAAAATACTAAATTTGATAACTGTAGTTTGCAAGATATTTATGAATCTTATCAAAATCGCTTAAGAAGTTTAAATTCAGTAGACTTTGGCGACTTATTGTTATTATGCGTAGATTTATTCCGTCAATTCCCCGATGTTTTAGCCAAGTGGCAAAATCAGTTTAAATATATTTTAGTAGATGAATATCAAGATACTAACACTTTACAATACATTTTTATTCGTATTTTAGGGCTAAAATATGGCAATGTTTGTGCAGTGGGCGATGATGACCAATCTATTTATTCATGGCGTGGAGCAGAAATCGCCAACATCTTAAAATTTTCAGAAGACTTCAGCAATGCTAAAGTTTTACGCTTAGAACAAAATTATCGTTCTACTAACCCTATTCTTAAAGTCGCTTCCCAATTAATTGCTAAAAATGATAATAGATTTGGTAAAACTTTATGGACTGAAAACACTTTAGAACACAAAGTAAAGTTGTATGAAGCATTTAATTCTAAACAAGAAGCCGAATTTATTAGCAATACAATTGAAGATTGTGTTCGTAAGAACTATCAGTATAAAAATATTGCTGTTTTAGTGCGTTCAACATTCCAAATGCGTGAAATAGAAGAACGTTTTATTTACAACGCTATTCCTTATAAAGTTGTTGGTGGTAACAAATTCTACGATAGAATGGAAATTAAAGACGCCATTGCTTATTTGCGAATTGTGAACCAATCTTACGATGATCTAGCATTTCTACGTATTATAAATACACCAAAACGTGGTATAGGTGATTCATCTATAGACAAAATTAGGCAATATGCCAATAATAATATGATTTCAATGTTTGAATCAGCAAAAAGAATAATAGGGCAGAAGGTAGTATCTGCAAAAGTAGAAAACGAATTGAACATATTTGTAGAACTTATAGATCATGGTAAACAGCTTCTTACAGAGAAAGGTTTGGGGTCTGTTGCCGAATATTTGTTAAAAGAGTCTGGTTATGTGGCAATGTGGGAGCTAGAAAAAAGTCAGGAAGCTAAATCTAGGGTAGAAAATATTAAAGAATTGTACACCGCCCTAGATTCTTATGAAAATTTAGAAACATTTTTAGAAAATGTTACTTTGTCTACATCAAAAGATGATGAACATGAGGATAATAAAGCATCAATAATGACTATGCACGGCTCAAAAGGTCTAGAATTTGATGTGGTTTTTTTATCTGGCTGGGAAGAAGGTATTATGCCAAACCAACGCTCTATAGAGGAAACAGGCGATTTAGCACTACAAGAAGAAAGACGCTTAGCCTATGTAGGAATAACAAGGGCAAAGAAAGAATTATATATCTCTTACGCCAATAATAGATTGATGTATGGTAATTGGCAATCTTGCATGCCTTCCAGATTTTTAATGGAGATACCTGCTGAATTGTTAGATAAAGTTAAGGACACAGGTGGATATATTAATCAGGGGTATCAAAATAATTTTACTAGGGATAGTTTTACTGCAAAAAAACCAGCACCTAGAACTGTTGATGATTCCGACTTTGTTATGCCAAAAAATACGGGCATTAAAGTAGGGCAAAGAGTTGTTCATAACACAATGGGTGAAGGTGAAGTACAACAGTTGCAAGGAATCGTTGCTACTGTTAAATTTGATACATCAGGCACAAAAAAAATAATGATTTCATTTTTAAAAGGTGTGTAATCTTTAATATTTACAAGGGTTATAACATAGTATGAAAAGTTTGTCAGAAAAAATAGTAGACAATGCAAAAAAAATATATTATTATAAGAAAGTATTGTTTTGATGTATGTTTTATAGATAATTCTTTATATTTTGAACAAGTTGTCGCTTTTGAGTCTGGTTTAGTATAGCTACACTTCACCTGTTGCTCCTAGTGTCAAAATAAAATAGCTTATCTATATATAATTTATGAAAAATAAATAAAGTAAAAGAGGGCTTGTAGCTCAGTTGGTTAGAGCGCACCCCTGATAAGGGTGAGGTCGGTAGTTCGAGTCTACCCAGGCTCACCATTATTTGTATATTTGTTTTATGTAAATAAAAGTTATATAAATAAATGGTGTTAATGTTTTTTACTTTTTAGATTATTTTTTTGTTTTTATTAAAATTTACATTTAGGCAATAAGTCAATACTTGGGGGTATAGCTCAGTTGGTAGAGCACCTGCTTTGCAAGCAGGGGGTCATCGGTTCGAACCCGTTTACCTCCACCATTAAATAGCGAAAACTCTAGGTTTTACAAGGTGTTTGAACTTAAATTTTAAACTTTTTTAATTTTGTGAAATCTCATTAAACATAGTGTTTTATTACCTTTTATGCCTACTACGGCACAAAAATGGCACATAATTAGCTTGTTTAATTTTTATCCACAAAAAATGTGGAAAACTCAGTTGATAAATTCTCTTCATTTTGTCAAATTTATACACTTTGTTGAAAAAATGTAAATTATTTCAAATAACCGTAAAAAACTCCTTAATAAATGTAATTTTTGCCTTCTAAACACTTTGTTTTGCAAGGGGTTGTTCTTCTTATAATCTTCTAAAACTATATAAATAAATCTATATAGCAATGTTGTGTGGATAAAAATGTAGATAAAAAATTATAGGGGCGTCCATGCTTATTTTAATTAGCCAGACGCCCAAGCATAAAAAAGAGCGGTCATCGTTCAAATGATGACCTTAATATTTTTTGCCTACCACCCATTTTTCACTTAACAAACTTAATTTTTATTTCTCGTGATTTTTTTTATATCTTGTAAATTAATAATTGTTTTAATAATTAATTTAACAAGGATATATAACTATGAAAATTTTTACTATTATTTTGTTTTTGTCAATAACATGTTTTGCAAATAATGTTTTCGCTGTTTCGGGTAATCCGTTTTCAGGAGTAGAACAAGGATTAACTGATTTGCAACGTTCTATAACCACAATAATTCAAATACTTTTAACTATTGCCTTAATATTGTATGCCGTTGTTTCTGTTAAACAAGGACGTTTTGACCAAGTGCGTTTAACAATTATAGGGGTTGGCATAATTATTGTTTCTCTTGCCAAAGCAATTGTTGAATATATTGCTAGCTGGGTAGCATAAATTATAGGGGCGTCCATGCTTATTTTAATTAGCCAGACGCCCAAGCATAAAAAAGAGCGGTCATCGTTCAAATGATGACCTTAATAGATAGGAATTTAAAAAAGGGTGTATTAACCATGAAAATTATCAATTATAATCAGTTTTCTAAAAAAACATTGCTTATAGGGGTAGATAGGGCATATTTTATGATTTTACTTATGTTGTTTGCAATTTTAACCATCATTAATGTATTGTTTGCCACTGTTTTTATAGTAATTGTGTATTCTGTTTCGGTGTATTTATTTTTTATAGATAACTACTTTTTTGAGAAAATCATTTTGCATTACAATTTATCGTCAAAATATAAGCAATATTTTAACATTATAGGAAGATAGCAATGATTTTTTTATCTATTTGTATTGTAGTTATCATCGCACTAATTATCTACTCATCAATGGCTTATAAACTATTAATGAGTAGATATAAAAAGCCTTTATTAACCAATACGTACGGGGAATTTATACCATCACAAAAAATTAATGAGAATATCATTCAAAATAAAAATTTAAGCTATTCGGCAATCATTTATTTTAAAGGCTACCCGTATTATAGCAATATGAGTAGTGAGGAAGACCTGTATTTACTAAGATGTAAAGCATTGAATTTATATAATTTAAAAGAAAATATCCAGCTTAAATTTATTTTCAAGCATCATAAAAATAAAGATAATCTATTTGAAAATTCTTGGTATTTAGAAATAACAGGCAATACAAAGGTTGAAGTTTTAGAAACTGCCAACATGCTTGAAAATAATTTAACCCAGTATAACCCAACAATTTTAGAAAATCAGGAATTATATAATTTTATTTTTTACCATAGCAATTTATGTAAAAAAGATGTAGCACATTTACAAAATCAAAATATTGCCTTGCATGATGTATCTTCTTATTCTAGGGTAAAAATAGATGAAACAGGAGACGAAACAGGAGGGATAATTGAAAATATTGACATTAAAAAACATTTTACCGTGCTATCATTAAATTTTGGATCTAGTATTGATACCGACTATTTTCTAAAAATGATTACATCAAGGGTAGAATTAGAGTTTATAGTAAATTCTAAGTTTTTTAGCAGACATAGTGCGGTAAATAGCATAGATAAAGATAAAAAATCAATCAGTAGTTCAAAAACAGATGGGGAAGTAACAGTATCACAAAAAAAATTAAATGAAATTGCTGAAGTGAATGAAGTTTTACTAAATGATGAAGCAAATTTATGCGTTTACGACGCTTTTATTGTGGTATATGCAGACACAAGGGAAGAATTAACAGAAAATGTAAATACATTAAAGAATATTATGAGTAATTTTGAAGTACTTTTAGTTGAAGAAAAATATTTGTTAGGATTTTTCTTTTTACAGCGGTTAATAGGTTTTAAATTACATAATACTTTTAAATTTGTAGCAGAGCATGGTGATTATTTAGTGTACGCTAGAAAAATTTTAAGTAAAACACTTTCAGCCCTATTTGATTTTATAGAAGTACCCAAAGGCTTAACAAAATGTTGTTGGGGAAGTAAACCCTTAGCAGTATTTAACACCCATTATAACAATGCCTACAACTTTTATTTGCATGTTGGTGAGGAAAATGTAGCAGTAGGGCATGGGGTAGTTGTAGCACCAACAGGGGGCGGAAAAACTAGCTTTATTCAATATATAATGCTGGGTATTTTACAAAATTATAAAGAAGATGTGGATATTTATGCTTTTGACAGATTTAGTGGTATGGAAATTTTTACAAATTGGCAAGGTGGCAAATATATAGATTTTACCAGTGTTGGCATAAATCCGTTGTCTTTAGATTTAAGCATAGATGACAATTTATTATTTTTGAATAATTTTTTCTTAATGAT
>CANHGT010000044.1 GCA_947460385.1 Alphaproteobacteria bacterium | reverse complement strand
TTCCTAATACGTGGGCTACTGTACTGCCTTGACTATCATCCAGTGAAAGTATCTCCATGTCTTGTGTAGACCAAGTGCGATCTTTTTCTGCTAAAACATGGGCTACGCTCATTCCTGAATTATCTTTCAAACGAAGAATATTAGTAGTTAGTAAGGTTAATTTTCTTTTGCTTGCAAGTACATGGGCTACTGTAGTACCTCTTTTATTTTTAATTTTTAAGATCTCAGGGTCTTCTGTTGTCCAATTAGTGTTTTTCTCTGCGAACATATGAGCCACAGATATACCTAAATCATTTTTTAAATTTAAGATTTTTTTATTATTTGTGCTAAAATTATTTTTAGGATTATTAGCCAATATATGGGCTATACTGTCAGATGGTTGTTCACTATCTTTTGCATTTATAGATAGAATACGGGGGTCTATTGTTTTTAATTTTCCTTCCTGTGCTAGGATACTAGCTACGGTTAAGCCTTTTTTATCTGATAATAACAATATATTATTATCATAAGTATTCCAAGATGAGTTATAAAATGCTAATAAATGAGCAACAGTTGTTCCATCAGTATTTGCCAAAGATAGAATATTATGGTCTTCCAAGCTCGATGTATATGAAGCTGACATGATTTTATTTTTATAATAATCAAACTGTTCATTATTAATGTTCTCACTAATAACACCTCTTTCAATTTTATATTCATTGCCATATATAAGATAATAACCTAAACTAACTACTAATAATAAAACAACAACAAACAATACTAATATTTTATTCATTTTTTACGAACTACTCTTTTTTAAATTAATTTATTTATAAGTTTAAAAGTTTAAAAAATCTATGGTTGACAACAAAAGTACAGATATTAGAGCTATAAATCCTGCTATTATATCGTCCATCATTATTGCCATTCCCTTTGGAAAGCTATGTTTTGCCATGCCAATAATTGATGGTTTCTTAATATCTAATATTCTAAAAATAATAAAAGATATAAAGCATAAGTATAAACTATTTGGAACAAGCATCATGGCAATAAACTGCCCTGCAAATTCATCAATTACAATATTAGATGTTTTCATATCTTCATTTGATACTTTATGACATACAAAAAATCCTACAATTATACATAGTATTACAACAACAGAAAATAATTTGGCACTAATAGAAGATATTAATATTCCTATTACAAGAGCAATAACAGAAGCAAAAGTTCCCGGAGATTTTTTAAAATATCCAATACCAAACATAGAGGCAGTTATTAGATATTTATTGTCTTGATGAAAAAATTTTTCGGGCAAATCAAAGTATTTATTCAATAATTGCTTTAATAAATCAAGTAACTTTTGTTTCATTTTAATTCCCCACAAATTATTTGTAAAAAAAATACTAGAGTGTATAATTAATATTATAATAATATACATTATATTGCAAAAAAACTTTATATTTAATAAAAAAAGGAAAATTAATTTATTATGCCTAAAAAAAATGATTCAAATGGTATTAATATTATTAGTAAAAACCGCAGGGCTTTTTTTGATTATGAAGTGCTAGATACATTTGAAGCGGGTATATCTTTGCAAGGGAGCGAAGTAAAAAGTTTAAGGCTTGGACGTTGCTCTATAGGGGAAAGCTATATTGATAGAATAGGGAGTGCCTTAGAGCTAGAGTTAGTGAATAGTTCCATTGTAGAGTATGTGTATGCCAATCAGTTTGGTCATGAAGAACGTAGAAAACGTAAGTTATTGCTACATAAAAAAGAGATTCTACAAATTATTCAAGGAATATCTAGGAAGGGTTATACTTGTATTCCTTTAAAAATGTATTTCAAGGGTGGTAGAGCAAAAATAGAGATAGCTTTAGCTAGGGGTAAAAACGATGTAGATAAAAGGCAAGATATTAAAGAGCGTGATTGGCGTCGTGAGCAAGCTAAAGTTATTAAAGATTATAACATTAAAACTTAGATTTTTCAATTCACTCATTCTTTATTAAATGTTATAAATCGCTCCAAGATAAGCAGTTTTGTTACATCCAACATAATCTTTGTGATTAATATAATCTTTATATAATCTTTTCGTAATAAGTTAATTTACATATTAATTCTTTTTGTTGTATACACTTCCTACACTTTAAGTTGTAATCATATAAGAATTATTCAAATATTTTTAGTAGTAAGCTAAAAGTTGAACCTTGTGTTCTATGTTGAAGTGATTCGTTTATTTTGTTGCTACTGTCGTAGATTGTTGTCAGCAAAGCTTTCTTGTTTTCACTGTTGTTGTTCAAGTAATGTTGTTTTTTTGTCTTATTATGTTTGATTTTTTTTTGTAAGAAGATATAATTGATATTGAATAGTTATTTTATATAACTGTATTTGTTCAATGTGTTATAAAAAAGAGGTTTAAAATGTTAAAAAATTTAAAATTAAAAAATGTTGCTTTAATAATTGCTGTTGGTTTGTTCTCTGTAGGATTGCATGCGGGTAATGTTAGTAAGTATGTACAAAGTTATGCAGACTTAAAACAATTGATAGATATGACTAGCTCAGGTTCTAATAGCATAAACTTTGGCGTTATTTATATGGGTATGAATGCTAATGCCACAGTTACTTTAGATCCAATGAATGGTTCTCTTTTCGCTTCAGGTACAGGAGTACAATTAGGTGGAGGAGCAACTTTGGCTAGTTTCGCATTTAGAGGAACTGCAGGTTCAGTTATTAATATTTCTACATCAGGAGGCAGTTTAAACAACAGTTCTAGTTCTATTCCTGCAACATATGTTGCTTCTTCATCTACTGTTACTTTAGATGACGAAGGCAATGGTTCTTTGTCTGTAGGTGGTGTGTTAACTATTACTAACAATTTAACTCCTGGTGTGTACACTGGTTATTTAACTGTTACCGCTAGCTATTAATATAGTTGTTGATTGATTTAGGTGTATTATTATGTATATTTTAATAAAAACTCTTTTTCTGGTTGTGTTAAGCTTATTTTCTGTTAGCTTATCTTCTGCGGCAACTAGCACAACAGTAGATACAGAAGCAGACATTAAACTTTTAGTTAGTGTTAAAGAAAATGCTGGAACAACAGTAGATTTTGGTGTTATTTATGTTGAACCCAGCACTAGTGGAACTGTAACATTAACTCCTTCAGGAAGTATATCTGCTAATGGTAACATACAGTTAGGGGGTGGACATCGAGTGGCAGAATTTACTTTTTCTGGAGATGTAGGAAGTACGGTTAATATTTCATTACAGAATACTCCTTTGCAGAAAGTGGGTGGTACAGGATCATTAAGTGCTAATTATATAGCATCTACATATGCTATGGTTTTAGATGGTTCAGGTGCAGGTTTCGCTCGTGTGGGTGGAAGTTTAATTATTCAACCAAACACAACAGTCGGAGTATACTCAGGTAGCCTGACATTAACAGCTAATTACTAATAGGAAGTATATATTTGTAATTATTAATTAAGTATTGTCATTATATTAGTTTAGTAATTTGCTTAAATAATAAAATGGCAATACATTTTTAGGGGTATTTAAGGGGCAATAAAAAATTAAAAAAAATAACTAAATACAAGCTGATAAAATAACACAGGATACAAATTATGAACAAAATTATTTATATAATTGCTTTAACAACCATGTTTTTAACCAATCTTATGGCGGCTCCTGTTAGTCAAACAGCCACAGCTGATGCTACTTTAAAGACGATTATGACGCTTACTAAAAATAGTGATTTAAGTTTTGGTGTTATATATGTAGATGGTTCAACTAGTGGGAACATTATTCTTAAGCCTGATGGTACAATAAGTACAACAAATAATATTCAATTGGGATCAGGTAGTAGAGTTGCAGACTTTACAGTGTCAGGAGATGTGGGTGTTGCTGTGAACCTTACAGTTAGTGGTACTCCATTATCTATTGGAGGAGGATATAATTTAACCGTTAATTATGAGTTGGAAAAATCATCTGTAGTTTTAGATTCAACAACAGGAACTGCCAATGTTACAGTTGGTGGAACCTTAATTGTTCCTATTGGCGTAGAAGTGGGAGTATATACAGGTAGTCTTACTGTAACAGCAGATTATTAACTGTGAAAAATGTAACAATATAGGGCAATACAGTGAATTTAATACGATATTTTTATTTTGGAATTATTTTCTTGCTAATTTCTGAAGCAGGTATAGCTGCAAACACCATTGTACAAAATCAAATAATGAGTTTTGGTATAGTAAGGTATGCTTTACCTGATGTTAATGTAATGCTGAGTGACACTGGGGTTATTACTTTTAACCCAAGTGCAGACACATTTTTAGTTTCTAGTGGAACTAAAAGACTAGCTCGAGTTACTGTTACGGGCAACCCTAATGAAACAATTACTGTATCATTTCTAAATGGTAGTCTTACGGGGGCGTGTGGTTCTTTGCCTGTATCAAATATTAGTACAATTAACAATGTAACTACCTATACTTTAAATGCTTCAGGTAGTGTAACTTTTAATGTTAAAGCCAACTACAATATACCTACAAATGCTTGTAATGGTTTATATCAAGGCTCTTTTGTTGTTAAAGTATATTATCAAAACC
Source organism: Alphaproteobacteria bacterium (assembly GCA_947460385.1). Taxonomy (GTDB): domain Bacteria; phylum Pseudomonadota; class Alphaproteobacteria; order WRAU01; family Hepatincolaceae; genus CANHGT01. Next base: position 4,877 of record CANHGT010000044.1, on the reverse strand, counting down.
AAGCGGTAAATCTGCAACAAAATATTAATGGAAATACTACTTTAAGCGCTAACACAGGTAATACTTTAGAAGTAAAACCAATTAGCTTTGGCGTAGTATATCGTAGTGTGCAAGATTCATGCACTATAACTTTAAGCTTAACAGGGGCGGTTTCTGGTAATTGTGATGCTGTAGGAAGCAACGGTATTTTTCAAGCCAATTTAGTAAGCTTAAGTTATGCCAATATTTCAATGCCTTCTGTTATAAATCTAACTAACAATAAAGGAAATCAACTTACAATTAATAATATTTTATATAGTTTGTCACAACAGGGTACAAGTTTTGGCTTAAATATATACAATATTACAATTGGGGGAACATTAAATGTACCAAGCGGTTCACCTGTTGGTACTTACAATGGTAATTATACAATAATATTAAACTATTAGGATAACAACATGAAAAACAAGATTTTTTTTACAATATTTACCTTTTTTGGGTTGCTATTTGTTAGTAATTTATTTGCAACTGTTGGGGTGTCTGACACTTACATGTTGTTAGAAAACAATACTAGAAATGCAAGTTTTACTGTATTTAATAGAAGTGATGAACCTCATGATTACAAAATTACTTTTGTTCATTTTCTACAAGACAAAACGGGTGGATATAAACCTTTAGATAAAGAGTCTGACATAATTAAATTTGCAGATACATTCCTTATATATACTCCAAGACAATTTCATTTAGAAGCAGGCGGTTCTCAGGTAATTAGACTGCAAAAGAAAAGCATGGTAACCGCATTAGATGGTGAGTATGTATCCCACATTCTAATTTCAGAACAGCCTCCAGTTATAGATGATTCAGAGGTAGTAAAGAAAAGTGATAAAATGGAGTTTGTTATTAATCAAGTCTTTGCAACTAGTTTCCCTGTTGTAGTAAGAAAGGGGACTTTAAACTTAGATGTTAGTAGCACTGATGTTATATTTAAGCAAGAAAAAACACATATGACAGCAAAATTCACTATAAATATTACAGGCAATAAGTCGCTTAGAGCCGATGTGTTTATTAAAGATGGTGATCAAATCATTGCCTTAATGAAAGGTGCTAATATTTTCTTAAGCTCTAAAACTAGAGATGTTGTTTTAAACTTTGCAGATGGTAATGATAAGATGAATAAATTTATTAAAGATTATAAGGGTAAAACTTTAAGCTTTGAAATTTTAGATTCTATTACTAATTCTTCTTTATATAAGAAAAATATAACAGTAAAAATATAGTTTATTAATGTTAAAAGGATCAAACAATAAATTCATGATTAATGTTTGTATAGATTGTCTTATAAAGTCTATTTGACAAGCTTAGTAATTAATTTGTAATAGTTTATAAAATATGAAAAAGTATCTAGTAATATTATTTTTGCTTTGTAGTTTGTATGTCTGCTTGCCTCTTAAGGCTTTATCTTATAAGGCAGTAGATGATAGTAACCCCATGATGTTTTTAATGAGTGTTCAGGGTTTTACGAAGGGTTCAAATATCTTAGGTTATATTAGCTTATCTCCTAATAGAAAAGCCTACATTCCCATTGAAAGTTTTATTACCGAAATGCAGTATAATATAGTAGAAAAAACTCCGGGGATACTTGTTGGTACTTTTAACAATGGTAAAAATAGACTTTCATTGAACTTTACTACAGGTGTATTTTTATTAAATAATAAAAATATCAATTTAGATATGAAAGATATTTTTTTTGATGGCTCAGAATATTATTTATTAGATGCTACCTTAGAGAATATCTTTAATATTAAACTAGAGCTAGATTATAATGATGCGATTATGAAAATAACCAGTGATTATACTTTACCTATAGAATTAGAGGGTAAAAAAGATCAGAATCGTAAAAAGCTAACCAAAGAGCAAGAAGCTAAGCTTGCAGAATATAACATAAATAGAGATTGGTTTATATCACCTAATTTAGATTTTTCTACTTCTTACGCTTATTCTAAAAAATCTCAATATGTTTCAAAAAACACTATGCAAAATATATTTTTAGGAGGCGTGTTTCTTGCACAAGATACTAGCATTAATTTTGTTAGTAACAATAATGTTATTAGTAATGCTAACATTACATTTTCTAATAATTTTGCAGAGACAGTGCAAAGCGCCAATGTAACTTTTTCAAAAAGTTTTATTAATGAGAAGCCATTAGGAATAGATTATTACAGTTTTGGTGATAGTAAAAGTACGGGAAGCCCTTTACTGAGCAATATGGGTTATGGTAGGGGTGTGTATGTTTCTAGTATCCATAATATGGACACAAACTTTGATCAAACTATTAATTTAGAAGGCATTCTATTACAAGGTTGGGAAGTAGAGTTGTATTTAGGAGATGCTTTGTTAGGATATATTACCGAACCTAAAGATGGTAAGTATCAATTTAATGATATTCCAATGCAATATGGATTAAACAGGTTTCGCTTAGTTTTTTATTCTCCTTTTGGAGAAACAAAAGAAGAAATTAAAGAATATTTAATTGGATCAACAGTGGTTAATAAAGGTGAGTTAGGTTACGTAGTATCTGCAGTACAAAAAGATAGGTATTTATTTGAAAGTAAAAATAGAGTAAATCGTGATGATGAGTTTTTTAGTAAAGACATATCTTTGTATTACGGAATATTAGACAATTTAAGTTTAAATACTTCGTACTCTAGTCAAAACGATCCTTTGAACCCAAAGATTGAATATGATTTCTATAATGCAGGCTTTAAGTATGCTACTAGCAAATTTACCATAGAATATGCTGCTGCTTTTAAAGCAAAATATAATGGAATGGCTAATTATTTAGCTACTTCTACATCTTTGGGTTGGTTGGGCAGTATATATTTAGAATATCAAGATTTTAATGAGTTAAAATCACTTCAAGCTTATATAAATGATAAATATGCTACTAATATATTTAATGCTAGGTATAATACAGCGTTATATGCGGGTTCTTTTACTCTTCCGCTTTACGCTAGTTATAAAATTACTAATTATTTGCCAAGTGATAATTTTATTAATTTGAACGAAGGTAATTATTCGGAACAAGAATTTTATTTTAGAACATCATATAATTTATTTTCTAAATATTATTTAAGCGTTGGTGATACCTACACTATTGGCAACAATAATACTCAGATTAATGAAATAAACTATATGCTTAGCACCCATTATTTATCATGGGGGACAAGGATAGAGTTGGTACAAGAAACACTGCCAGTGAAATATATTTCACAAATGAATATTAATGTAGATTATAGGCTTAGTAATAATAAAGTATATATTTATGGAAATGTGCAAAAGAATTTTATGCCACATGATAATTTTACAACGCAGATATTAAATAAAGATTTGGTAGTTTATAAAATTGGTAGTTCATATATCAATAAACTAGGTAACTTCAATGCATCTGTGGCTACAGATGGCAACAGAGATTTCTTTTTTGAGGTAGGCTACAGTATTTCTTTAGGTTATAATGATACAGCCAAAAGAATATACAAGTCAGACAATCATGGAGGCTTAAGTAGTTCAGGTAATATTGCAGCAATTGTATTTATAGATAACAATAATAATAATCTTTACGATAAAAATATAGATACTCCTGTACAAAATGCTACAATTAGCAATACAGGACAGGGTTCCTCAAAAACTAATGAGAATGGAATTGCCTATATAAATAGTTTATCTCCATACAATTTAACTAATGTGAGTATTGATATAAGAACTTTAGATGATATAATGCTTGAATCTAAAGTAAAAATGTATGACATATATTTAAGACCGGGGGTAACAACTTCTGTACTATTTCCAATGGTTGCAACATCAGATGTGGAAGGAGTTGTATACTACACAGTAGGTAATAATATAAAAACGAAAAAAGTAATGGGTAACAGCATTATAGTGTTAATGAATGAAAAGGGTGAAACTATTAAGAAAACTAAAAGTGATTCAGATGGTACATATTTGTTAGAGCGTATTCCATATGGTAAATACTATATTGTAGTAACACCAAAAATAAAAATGACAAAAGCTAGCTATAGTGGGAAAGTGTTTATAATTTCTGAAAGTATTACAGAGGTATTAACTACTTTAAGTACGTAATAGTTTTATAAGTATTTCTTCTATATTTAAAAATAAAAATATAAAAAGATAAAAAAATAGTAGACAGCAAAATAAAAATATAGTATGATTGTAATTGTTAATTTTTTAGTTAATGCCCAAGTAGCTCAGTCGGTAGAGCAGAAGACTGAAAATCTTTGTGTCGGTGGTTCGATTCCGCCCTTGGGCACCACCACAATATCAAAAATCTAGTGTTTACAAGGTGTTTGAACTTAAAGTTTAAACTTTTTTAATTTTGTGAAATCTCATTCAACATAGTGTTTTATTACCTTTTATGCCTACTACGGAATAAAAATGGCACATAATTACCTTGTTTAATTTTTATCCACAAAAAATGTGGAAAACTCAGTTGATAAATTCTCTTAATTTTTTCAAATTTATACACTTTGTTGAAAAAATGTAAATTATTTCAAATAAACGTAAAAAACTCCTTAATAAATGTAATTTTTGCCTTCTAAACACTTTGTTTTGCAAGGGGTGTATTAACCATGAAAATTATAAATTATAATCAGTTTTCTAAAAAAACATTGCTTATAGGGGTAGATAGGGCATATTTTATGATTTTACTTATGTTGTTTGCAATCTTAACCATCATTAATGTATTGTTTGCCACGGTTTTTATAGTAATTGTGTATTCTGTTTCGGTGTATTTATTTTTTATAGATAACTACTTTTTTGAGAAAATCATTTTGCATTACAATTTATCGTCAAAATATAAGCAATATTTTAACATTATAGGAAGA
>CANHGT010000043.1 GCA_947460385.1 Alphaproteobacteria bacterium | reverse complement strand
TTTTCCTAATGTTTTAGAAATTGGTTCATCTATTGGGGAACTATCTGAAGTACTGCACAACAATCCTAAAATTACCCATATCACCCAAACAGATATTGCTTGCAATGTGTTAAAACATAATAATCAAAGTGGCAACAAATTGGTTGTTGACCCCAATATGCCATTGCCTTTTAAAGATAAATCGTTTGATATGGTAATTGCCGTACTATCTTTACACCAAGTGAATAATCTACTTGATGCCTTTAAAGAAATATACAGGGTTTTAAAGCCTAATAGCCCTATTATTACGGTGTTTCCTACTTACGGTTCATTGCAAAGTCTTGGGCAAGCACTTTATGAAACAGAAATGAATCTATACAATATTTTTTCTCCTCGTATGCACCCTTTGTCCGACATTAAAACATTAGGTAACTTATTACAAAAAGCAAATTTTTCCGAAATAGTGGCAGATCAAGACAGTATAGAAGTTATGTACAAAAATGTTCCACAAATTTTTAAAGATTTAAAATACAACAATGAAAATAATATATTATTAAAACAAAATACTAAGGTAATGCCTAAAGATTTTTTCCTAGAGGTAGAAAAAACTTTTGAAAAATTTATAGATACAGAAAGCAAACATTATCCTGTAAAAGTAGAATTTGCTAATTTAATAGCTTGGAAAGTATGATATTACCGCCTCTTGTAAAAGCACATCTTGTAAAAAGATACAAACGCTTTTTAGTTGATGTTATTTTAGATGAAACCAAAGAAATTATTACCGCACATTGTCCTAATTCAGGCTCTATGTTATCTTTACTACACGAAGGTTACCCTGTATACTTAAGCAAAAATACTAACCCTAAAAATAAATTATCACACAAATTAGAATTAATAGAGCTACCAAGTGGTACCCTTGTTGGGGTAAACACATCATTAACCAATTATCTGGTAAAAGAAGCCCTAGAGAATAAGAAAATATTAGAATTATCATCTTATGATACTATAAAAATGGAACAAACATTCAACGATTCCCGTTTTGACTTTCTTCTACAAGCAACAGAAAATAATAAAATTATCAATTCAGCTTTTTTAGAAGTAAAAAGTGTCACTTTATCGCAAGCACCCCAAATTGTATCTTTTCCCGATGCAGTAACTACAAGGGGTAGTAAGCATTTGTTAAGTTTAAAACAATCTTTAGATGTTAATGCCAATGCTTATCTTATTTATGTAATTCAACGGGGAGATGCTACAGAATTTCAAATTGCTAAAGAAATAGATAAAGCATATTACGAAAATGCTTTAAACTGTAAAAAATATGGTGTAAAATTCTTATGTTATTCTTGTGCAGTTAGTCTTCAAGAAATTACTATTAATCAACCAATAAAAATGCAAATATGAAGAAAAAAACAATTAATAATACTAAAATATCTATTTACGATGAAAAAGATTTTCATGGTCTTATGCAGGCAGGACAACTAGCAGCCAAAACATTAAAACATATTGCCCCATTTGTGCAAGCAGGAGTTACAACTTTAGAACTTAATGATATTTGCCATCAATATATTTTACAAAACAATGCTATTCCTGCACCTTTAAATTATAAAGGCTATCCTAAAGCTACTTGCATATCTTTGAATTATGAAATTTGCCATGGTATTCCATCAAACAGAAAACTGGTAGAAGGCGATATTCTAAACATTGATGTTACCGTTATTTTAAATGGTTATTATGGTGATACAAGCACTATGTTTACAGTGGGTAAAATACACCCAAAAAATGAAAAACTTATTGCTGTAACTAAGGAATGTTTAGATGAATCAATAAAAATTTTAAAGCCTGGTCTTCCCCTTGGTAATATAGGGGCAGTAATTGAAGAAATTGCCCATAGAAATCGTTTTTCTGTGGTAGAAGATTTTTGTGGGCATGGCATTGGCACCACCTTTCATGAAGAGCCTGCTATTTTACATTTTGGCAAAATGAACGAAGGCATGAAGCTTGAAGCAGGCATGGTGTTTACAATAGAGCCAATGATTAACATTGGTAAAAAAGATACAAAAATGACCCATAACGGTTGGACGGCAATAACAAAAGATTTTACATGGTCGGCACAGTTTGAACATATGGTAGGTATTACTAGTAATTCTTATGTGATATTTACGGAATTAAAAGACTAAATATTATTAAATAGAGTATTAAATGAGCGATAACAATAGCTATCAGCAAGGTCATAGGAAGAGAGTTAAAGAAAAGCTTATTAAGAATTTTAATCTTAATTTTGAACTTACCGATTATGAAATATTAGAGATGATCCTCTTCTATACCATACCTCGCTCAAATACAAAACCCTTAGCGAAAGAGTTATTAGATAATTTTCATAGCTTAAGACGAATTATTTACGCTGAACCCCAAGAACTTGAACCCTTTAAATATATTACTGAAAATACCTATGCGTTCTTTTTATTGTTGCGAATTACTTATAAATCTATTATTAGGGCAGATATTACCCCCAACAATATTTTATCGTCTTGGCCTCAAGTGCTAGATTATGTAATGCTTTCTATTGCTAATTGTAAAAAAGAACAATTACAAGTGCTATATTTAGATGTACAAAATAAATTAATTAAAGATGAAGTAATAATTGAAGGATCAATTGCAAGTATTAGCATTCACCCCAAAGAAATAGTTCGCCAAGCATTATATTATAAGGCGTCTTCTATTATATTAGTGCATAACCACCCTAGTGGCTCTTTACAACCATCTAAAGAAGATTTACTATTCACACATAGCTTAATAAGTGCTTTATCTGCATTAGATATAAACTTGCACGACCATATTATAGTTAGCAACCAAGGTGCTATGTCTTTTAAAAATAGTAATTTAATGTAACTGTTATCGTATTTATAATAAAAGAACTATATTATAAATAATTAACTATGTATAACTTCCATAGATTAATCATTATCATACCGCCTATGGGCAAGAAACATTATATATAATGCTTATTGTTTTCAATATTTAAGATGATACCAAATGCAATCATTTGGGTTACCATTGATGTTCCACCAAAAGAAATAAAAGGTAAAGGAACTCCAACAACTGGTAATAACCCACTTACCATGCCAATATTAATAAAAATATACAAAAAGAACATGGTGTTAAAGCCTACAATAACATAACGTCCAAAAGCATAGGGTGCCCTATAACTCATAATAGTGGTAATTAAAATAACACTAGAGTAAATAAATATTAAAAATATTCCCCCTAAAAAACCAAACTCCTCTGACAATAGGGTAAAAATAAAATCTGTGTTTTTTTCAGGTAGAAAATCTAATTGCCCTTGTGTTCCAATTAAAAAGCCTTTACCCCAAAATCCACCCGAACCAATTGCTATTTTAGATTGAATAATATGATAGCCCTGTCCTAGTGGGTCTCTATTAGGATTTAAAAAAGTTAAAATACGATTTTTTTGATACGAATGTAAAATAAACATCCAAATTATTGGTCCCATTACCACAATACTTCCAATAATCGCCGAAATATAAACCATTCTAAAGCCCGCTAAAAAAAATAACACTGCTGCAACAAATACAAATAATAATGCAGTTCCTAAATCGGGTTGCATGGCTATTAAAAGAAATGGAGCTAAGCTAAAACATATGGGTATTAAATAAAATCTTAAACGCCCTATTTGACTTACTGAAAATTGGTGAAAATGTTTAGATAGCATCAAAACAATAGCAATCTTCATAATTTCTGACGGCTGTATAACAAAAAGACCTAAAGACAACCACCGTTGTGCTCCAAGACGATGCACCCCAACAAGTTCTACTAAAACTAATAAAAATAAAGATAAATAATAAAAATAATCCGTTAATAAAAAAAGTAGTTTAATATCTAAGCGATAAAATAAAAAAAGTATAATAAAACCAATTAACGCTTTTAATAAATATGAAGCTGAATAAGTAGCAAAATATCCACCACCTGCACTATATTGCATCATAAAGCCAAGAAAACATAACAGAAGCAATAGAAGCAATAATATTTTGCTTAAGTACGTGATTTCTAAAAAATCATATGTTTTTCTCATTGCTTTCTCTTTCGGTATTTGATTTATTATTCATTATTTCATGTAGTTTTTCGTTTTCTTTATTATAAAGCTCATCTCTATCTCGTAAAATCAATGAAATATCTCTTGCCAAAGGAGCTGCCGTTAATGAGGCTCCTCCACCATGCTCAATAACTACAGATATAGCATACTTAGGATTGTTAAATGGCACAAATCCAACAAATAAAGCGTGGTCTCTTTTTTTCCACGGAAGCAAATGATTAGAAATAATACCATCTTCACGCTCTTTAAGACTAATTCTTCGTACCTGCGATGTACCCGTTTTACCTGCTAAAGCCCAATTTTTGTCGCCTGTTCTAGCAAGTAAACCTGTGCCCTTCGCCGTATTTACTGTGTCATAAAAAGTTTTTTTAATTAAATCTATATATTCTTTTTCATACGGCAGACTTTTAACTTCATTAGACATGGTTGGGTAAACGATCTTATTGTCATATTCAATATTTTTTAAAATATTTAGTGGACGAACTAACCCATCATTAGCAATAATAGCAGCCATATTAGCAAGTTGCAGTGGGGTAGTAAGCCACTTACCTTGCCCAATAACCGATACTATTTTATCTCCTGTTTGATATTTATCGTCCTTGTTAGTACTTAGTATTCTACCTTTAGACTCATTAATAATAAAATTTAACAACTTTGTACCAAAGCCAAAATTTTTTGCTGCGTTGTCCATATCTGCTATTTTAAATAGCTGAGCTAATTCATAAAAGAATACATCACAAGATTGGGACAAAGCTTCATAAACATTTAATTTACCATGACCCTTATGCTTCCAGCAATGAAAACGATCTTTCCCCACATCTATATAGCCTTTACACTCTACTTTAGTTTCAGGAGTAATAAGTTTTTGTTGTAAAGCTTCAAGCACCATAATTGGCTTAATAGTTGAACCAGGTGGATATAAACCAAGTAAAGATTTATTAGACAAAGGCGATTTTTCGTTATTTACTAATTCATCCCATAAATCTTGCGAGATTCCCTCTGTAAAAAAATTAGGATCAAAGCTAGGATATGATGCTAAAGCTAAAATATTACCATTGCGAATATCTATGACACTAGCTGATGCACTATTATATTTACTTAGCATATCATAAATTTGTTGTTGTAAATTAGAATCTAAAGTAATACTTAAATTGTTGCCTCGCTTAGATGGATTTTGCTCGAGTTTACGAATAACTACACCTTTAACATTAACCTCGTATTTAGTATATCCTACTTCTCCACGCAATAAGGAATCCATAGTTTGTTCTATACCATACTTACCAATATGCCAATTTAGAACCTTATTACTTTTACTAGCGTCATCGGTAATACTTGTGTATCCTACAATGTGTGCAAAAGCCTCTGCGTATAAATAACGCCTTCTATAAAATGGACGAACAAAAACCCCTGGCAAATTATAAGAAAAAGTTTCAAGTGCTGCAATTTCAGATTGTGATAAATCTTGTTTAATTAAAATAGGATAATACGCAGGCTGTGATTTATAATCATTTATTATACGTTCTTTGCTAGAATCACTTAATTCAATAGTAGTAGCCAAAGTATTAACAAACAAATGAATCTCTTGATTAATTTGGGATTTAATAAAAAGTGCTTCCCATAAAAAAGTATTCTCGGCCAAAGGAACTTTAAAAGCATCGTAAATGATACCACGCTTAGGTAAAATAGGTACTAAATTAGTACGATTTTTTTCAGACAGCCTTTTAAAATTTAATCCTTCACTTACTTGTAAATAAAACAAACGATAGATTAAAGCAAAAAACAAAATAAACTTGCATATTAACAATGCAAATAATCGCCTAGTAAAAAGATTATGATTAATATTCATTGTCACTCTTTAATAGATTAATATATAATTTTGAAAATATAAATACAGGAGGAAAAAAACATACACTCCACATACTAAACTTTAAAGAGTTTAAAAAGTTGGTTGCACTTATAAGATTGATGATTTCTATAAAAATGAGTGATAAAAAAACATTTAACAAAAAGAAAGCATAGGCAATTATAAAATCTATTTTAGGAACATATTTACGTTCAAAATAGCTAATAATAACCATAGCTAAAAATAAAGATGAGGTTAAACCAAAAGAAATATCGTTGGCAATATCTATTAACACCCCCGCTATGAACAATACTAATAAAGGCATGAAATATGGGTAATAAAAAACAAAAAAATAAGCACAAACATAGCTTAACACAAAAAAAACTACACTAACATTATAATGAACAAAAAATTGAATAAAGCTTAGTAATAACATCATTACTGAGGGGAAAAAAGATACGAGAAAGTTTGTTTTTTTATTCATATGTTTTAACTTATTAATATTAATTATCTATCTTACTATATGAATATACTGTAATTTATCTACATCTGCAAATAATTTAATTCGCCATTGAGAGTGTTGATCTTGATACATTGTTCCTATAGGTATATTACTAGGGAAATGCCCCTCTAAGCCCGAAGTACTTACCACATCGCCTTCTCTAATATTGGTATTTTCTGAGTATATAGTAATTAAAGGATTTGGCGTATTATCACCTGCAACAACAACGTTAATATTTTTGCCAACAAATCCAGATACTCTAGCCCTATTATCGGTTATTAATAGTACAACCGAATAATTATCGTACACATCAGACAAATATCCAACTACACCCATTTCATTTACTACCAAATTTCTTACAGAAACATCTTTCTTGCCCAAAGTGATTTGGTATACATTATTAAAAGAATTAACCCTAATAAGAGATATGGGAGTTGTAACAACATTTTTGATGTTTCTATTGTTTACTATGTGTAAAGATGAATTTAAGGCTTCTAATTGTTTCTTTAATGCAATTACCTCAATTTCCCTATAACTAGAATTACGAATTTGTTCTCTTAAAAAATTATTTTCATGCTCTAATTTTTTTAAAGAGCCTTTAGTATCAACAAAATATTTATAAGTACCATAAATATCATCGACTACTAATTTTTTTAATACAAAAACCCTCTGTTTAATAAATAAAGATATACCCCCACTAAAACTTTTATTAAAGATATTAGAAATTAACAGAAACACAGATATAAACAACAAAACAGACATTATAACAATATTAATGCTGTACTTAAAATTTTTATCCATTAATACCTAGTAAATAAACCCTTAAATTGATTAAAATTTTCTATCATTTTACCAGTTCCCCTAGCCACACATTCTAACGCATCTGGTGCAATAATAACAGGAACACCTGTCGCTTTAGATATAAATACATCTAAATTCTTTAATAAGCTACCACCACCTGCTAACACTAAACCTTTTTCTATAATGTCAGAAACAAGTTCAGGAGGAGTATGTTCTAAAGAATCCTTACATATTTCTAGTATTTCTTTTACACATGGGTGAATTGCTTCCTGCACTTGTGCTTCTGTTACCATAATTTCTTTCGGCAAACCCGAAGCAATGTCTAAACCCTTAACCAATAACGAATCATTTGGATTAGGATTAACAATGACTGCTTTACCAATTTTTTCTTTAATTTTTTGTGCAGTATTTTCACCAATTAACATATTATGTTGTTTTTTTACAAATTGTATGATCGAATCATCTAATTTATCGCCTGCTACTTTAGCACTACGGGAATATACAATTCCACCTAAAGACATTACAGCTACCTCGGTAGTTCCACCGCCAATATCTACAACCATTGAACCTACGGGATCCATAACAGGTAAATTTGCACCAATAGCTGCTGCTATTGGTTCTTCTACCAAATATACTTGATTAGCTCCTGCATTATATACCGAATCTTGTATTGCTCTTCTTTCTACCGGAGTAGATCCTGAAGGAACACAAACTAATACCATAGATCTTTTTACAATTGTTTGTGGAAGAATTTTTTTTACAAAGTATTTAATCATTTCTTCAGCAACTTCAAAATCTGCTATAACTCCATCTTTCAATGGTCTAATTGCTGTTATATTTCCTGCTGTTCTTCCTAACATTTTTTTTGCTTCATTACCAACAGCTAACACCTTGTTAGTATTTCTTACTTTTTGAATTGCTACAACAGAAGGTTCGTTTAACATAATGCCTCTGTCTTTCATGTACACCAGTGTATTTGCTGTACCTAAGTCTATAGATATATCTACAAAAAATAAATCTCTTAAAACAACCATAATTCTATTCCAACTTTATAAGTTTGCTATTTATTATCTTTTTCTATTCTAACATGTTAATTTTATATTTTAAACATTTTTTTTACAATAGATAAATCATCTCCCTCTAATGCTTTATCTACAAGAATATCATTTTTCATTTGGCTTTTAAACCAAGTTTGCTGTCTTTTACAGTAATTCCTTGTACTAATTTTAGTTAAATCAATCGCTTCTTCCTTGGTAATTATATTTTCTAAATATTGGTCAATTTCCTTAAGCCCAATAATTTTCTTTAAAATTCCACCATGATTAGATAAATTTTTAATTGCTTTAACCTCATCAATTGCCCCTGAATTGACCATTTTTTCTACCCTAGCATTGATATTAGCATAAAGGCTTTCACGTTCTTGAGTTAACTCTACCTTAATAAAATTAGCATTTATTTCTTTTTCAAGTGGAGCTTTATGCCATTCACTTAAAGTTTTTCCAGTTGCCAAATATACTTCATAGGCTCTTATTAGGCGTTGCTTATCATTAACCCTATCTAACAAACTACTATCTATTTCTTTAACCAAGTTTCTGAAAGCATCATGCCCTAGCTCTTCGTATTTTTCTGAAGCAGGCTTTCTACAATGAAGCGTAACAGGGAATTTATTTATGCCACTTACTAAAGCTTTAAGGTACAAACCACTACCCCCAACAATAATTGGTAGTTTTTTTTCTTTGGTTACATCAGCAACGATATTTTTTACATCAAGCAACCACTTGGCAACTGAGTTATATTTTAATATAGATATATAATTAAACAAATAATGAGGTATATTTTTTTGTTCCTGCAAAGTTGGAACATTAGACAATATTTTTGATTCCTTGTATACTTGCGCACTGTCTGCATTAATAATTACACCGCCCGTAACATTTGCCAACTCCACTGCAAAAGAAGACTTTCCTGATGCTGTTGGTCCATAGATAACTACTATATCTTTTTCATTATTTAATTCTATCATGATCTTTAATTCATTTTTATATTAACAATATATAATCTATGTGTTATTATATAATATAGTATATAATCATATAATTTGTAAAGACAAATTATTGTAACAACAATTATATTAGAATAACATGACAATACACATTGCACTTTTTGAACCAGAAATACCACAAAATACAGGAACTATCTTGCGTATTGCAGATTGTTTTGGAGTACACCTACATATTATAGAACCCTGCGGATTTATTTTTGGTGGCAAACATATGAAAAGAGCCTCTATGGATTATTTACAGACGGTGCAATATTCTATGTATAATAATTTTCAAGAATTTCAACACTATGTAAATAATAATAAGTTACGCCTTATACTTGCTACAACTAAAGCCAGTGAAAAATACTATGATTTTCCTTTTAATCGCAACGATATAATTTTATTTGGTAAAGAAACATCAGGACTACCAAGCTATATTCATAATCTTACCCCGTATAAAATCTTTGTGCCCATGCAACTTGGTAAAAGATCTTTAAACATTGCAGTATCTTG
>CANHGT010000042.1 GCA_947460385.1 Alphaproteobacteria bacterium | reverse complement strand
GCCTTTACTATACCAGAATGAAACACATGACTCTAGAGGAATGCTTGGCTTGTGTGATTTAATTGTAATTTATATAAAATTCAAGGTTATTTTTGATGTTTAAAGTAATTTCTTTATTCAGTGGGTGCGGAGGTTTAGATTTAGGGTTTCATGGGAATTTTGAGTATTTGAATATGAAATTTAGTAAGTTAAATTTTCAAACAATTTTCGCTAACGACATTGATAAAAATGCTTGTATAACATTTGCTAAAAATTTTAATAATAATATTGTATGTGATGATATTAATAATATTGATTATATGAATTTAACAGCTCCTGATGTTATAATTGGAGGTTTCCCTTGTCAAGATTTCAGCTATTCTGGTAAAAGATTGGGGTTTGCTAGTGAAAGAGGAAATTTATATAAAAAGATGTGCGATGTTATTAAGCATACGCAACCGAAAATATTTCTTGCAGAAAATGTAAAAGGCTTATTAACTATTGACAACGGCAAGGCAATAAAAACTATTATACAAGATTTTGAAAATTTAGATTATAATATATCGTATAAATTACTAAAAGTTAGCGATTTTGGAGTACCACAAAAAAGAGAAAGAGTTATTATTATTGGTACTAAAAAAAATGTACTCCCTTATTTTGATTTTAATTTGTTAACGCATAGCAAATCTACTTATGTTTTTGATGCGATTAAAGACCTTGAACACTTAGAAGAAGGTACAATTGCAAATCATATTTGGTCAAAAGCAAAAAAGAATAAGGGGCAAGGAAATAGCATAATAAATAAAGATGATTTTGCTCCTACTATGAGGGCAGAACACCATGGAAATATAGAGTTTCATTGGAATGGAGAACGTAGGCTTTCCGCAAGAGAGGCCGCAAGAATACAGAGTTTTCCTGATGATTTTGTATTTTATCCATCTACATCAAGTGCCTACAAGCAAATAGGTAATGCAGTACCCCCTGTATTTGCTTGGCATGTTGCACAAGCAATACAAAATTTTTTAGGAACGCATTTATGCATAGCATAGACCATATATTCACAGACTTGAATATTATTAGTAAAATTAAAGCTAAGTTGCCAAAGTTGTTTCAATTAGCAGAGCTTGATAATTCAAGGGGTGGTAAACTTGGCATGGAAATTGGTTCTGCAAGGGAACGTATTATTATAGCATTATTAATATATAACTTTGGAAATGAAAATGTAATTACTAACATACCTTTAACACAAAATGAAACAGATGTTATAGTGTTTGGTCGGTCTATATCTATCAAGACTATAACCAGTAATAAAATTGTGGGTGTAAAGCTTATTTGGACGGTAGATGCACATAAATCATTAGAATTTATTAATAATTATAAAGCTGAATGTGATATGTTATTTATACATATTAATTGGAATGGTAGTGGTGGCATATATCTTATTTCACAAGAGGCACAAACATATTTATTAAATAAATATGGGAAAGATTTTTATTTTAAATTACCGAAGGCAGGTACAAATCCAAGGGGTGTTGAAATAACAAAGGATGCAATGAATGAACTTGTAAATCATAGCTCAACAAAATCTATTCCTATACAATGGGTTAGAAGTCAAGATCAAGAAAATACTCCTTATGATAGATGGGTTGAAATGTGGAGAAATGATGATAATAATTGAACTTTGGAGTAATATTTAATGAAGCCAATTAACTGGAATAATGCCGATAGCTTTTCTTTAATGCTATGGAATCAGAATTTAAAGCAATTTTGGATAGATACTGAAATTCCTTTGAGTCGAGATAAAATTTCGTGGGAGAATATGACACAGCCCGAAAAAGAAACCTATAAACGCATACTAGCAGGGCTTACCTTACTTGATACAAGTCAAGGCTTGGTAGGTATGCCCCGCATTATGATGGAATGCAATAATTTATTTGAAAAAAATATTTTATCTTTCATGGGAGCAATGGAAAATATTCATGCTAAATCGTACAGCAGTATTTTTTCTACCCTTTGTTCAACTAATGAAACTAATGAAGTGTTTAATTGGGCAGAGAACGAGCCAATATTACAAGAAAAAATGAATATTATTTTAGATGTTTATAACAATATTCCTAAATATTCATTACCAGTAGCTATGGCAACTTCCGTATTTCTTGAATCTTTTTTATTTTATTCAGGTTTTTACTATCCACTACTGTTAGCTGGGAAAGGCACTTTAACCTCATCAAACGAAATTATTAATTTAATAATAAGAGATGAATCAATTCACGGTGTTTATGTTGGGCAATTATTTAAAAACTGTGAAAAAACCAAAGAAAATATAGATTTTATTTATAAAACTTTTAATGAACTATACACCCTAGAAAAAGAATATGCGAAAATGCTTTACGATAAACTAGGCTTCACCAAAGATGTAACTGCTTTTATAGAGTACAATGCTAATAAGGCTTTTGATAATTTAGGGCTAGAAAAGGTGTTCACAGTAAAAGATACCGACTTCAACCCACTGGTTCTAAGAGGCTTAGATACAACCTCAAAACAGCATGAATTTTTTAGCAATAAAGGCAATTCATATGCTAAGGCTACCAATGTGGAAGAGTTAAGTGATGATGATTTTAATTTTTAACATATTTTAGGTTTTTTGATGGAAAATCTAAGGGTTGTATCATTATTTTCGGGAGCAGGTGGCTTAGATTTAGGCTTTAAAAAAGCTGGATTCAATATCATTTATGCCAATGAATACGATAAAACTATATGGAACACTTTTAACTATAATTTTCCTAAAGTAACCTTAGATAAAAGAAATATTAAAGACATATTAAGCAGTGATATTCCTAATTCAGTTGGTATTATTGGGGGACCTCCTTGTCAAAGTTGGAGTGAGGCAGGATCACGTGGTGGCATAAATGATAGCCGTGGTAAATTATTCTTTGAATATATTCGTATTATTAAAGATAAAAAGCCGATGTTTTTTGTAGCTGAAAATGTTGCAGGCTTACTTCATAAAAGAAATAATGATAGTTTTCAATTGATTTTACAATCTTTTAAAGATATTGGTTATAATATTCAATATCAGCTTTTAAATGCTTCAGATTATGGTGTTCCTCAAGATAGAAAAAGAGTTTTTATTGTAGGATTTTTAAATAACATTGTTTTTCAATTTCCACAAAAGCATATTAATAAAATAACCTTAAAAGATACTATTTTTGATTTAAAAGATACCGCTAAACCATACAACAAACTAATACTAGATTCAAATAATAATGAATATTATGAGGGTAGTTTTTCTAGTATGTTTATGTCTCGCAATAGGGTTAGAGCGTGGCATGAGCAATCTTTCACCATACAGGCAGGTGGAAGACATGCACCGCTACACCCTCAAGCTCCAAAAATGAAGTGCATTGAAAAAGATCGTTATATATTTGAGAATGGGCAGGAGCATAACTATAGAAGATTATCTGTAAGAGAATGTGCGAGAGTTCAAAGTTTCCCTGATGATTTTCATTTTTCCTATGATAATATTTTAGATGGATATAAAATGGTGGGCAATGCTGTTCCTATAAATTTATCTAATGCAATTGCAACACAAATTTTGAGATTTTTATGAGTACGAATATTTTAAAATGTTTTCTTAATTTAGCTAAATATATTTCACAAAACACTATGTATAGTGAAATTATTGGTAATTATAATAATAGAATAAATAATATGGGAGAAGATTTTGAAAACCTTATTAAGGATTCTTAATGTAATAGTTTTACATTAACCGAACAAGATAGAATGATAAAATATAATGAATACTTATCATGGAGTGGTAATCAAAATAATCCGCCTGATTTAATTATTAAAGGTGGAGATGCAATAGAAATTAAAAAAATGGGAGGAGAGAATAATATTATGTTAAATAGCTCTTTTCCTAAAAAAAAACTTTATAGAGATAGCAATTTAATTTCACATAATTGTAGAGAATGTGAAGGTAATACTTGGGTCAATAAAGATATTTGTTATGTAATTGGAGCGGTAGATAATAAAACAAAAATATTTAAGAGTATATGGTTTGTGTATGGAGATTGTTATTGTGCTGATACTAATGTGTACACCATAATAAAAGATAAAATTACCGAAGGAATTAGTACGCTTCATTTAGAACTAAGTAAAACAAATGAAATTGCCAGAGTTAATAAGGTTGATCCACTTGGTATTACAGATTTAAGAGTACGTGGAATGTGGCAAATTAAACACCCTAGTAAAGTATTTTCTTATTTACAACCAAATATTTTACCTTCTATTAAAATGCTAATGTTAAAATCTAAATATGATGCTTTTCCTAGTACATTTAAACAAGAATTAGAAAAGCTTAGCAATGTTAAAAGTGTTAAAATTGCAGACCCTAATAATCCTGCAAACTTGCTAGATGCGATGTTTGTTGATTATCAAATACAGTAGAGTAGTAATAAAATGTTAGTAAGCTATTATTCTTTAACAGGTAATATTCAAAAGTTTTTAGAGAAATCTAGTGCTAAAAATATTTTGCCTATTATTACAGGACAGGAAATTATTAATGAGAATAGTATTTTAATAACTTCAAGCATTGCCTTTGGTGAATGCCCACCACCTGTGTGGCAATTCACAAAAAATAATCATAAATTTATTAAAGGGCTAGTAGGTTCAGGCAATAAAAATTGGGGTTCTTTATACTGTGGGGCTGTAAAAATGCTAAGTACAGAATATAGTATTCCTATTTTATTACAATTTGAATTAACGGGGGATATAGAAGACCTTGTACAGTTTAATAAAATAGTAGCTAGTTCTTTGTAATTTGAATTGAAGTTGTCGCCATGTATATTTTTAAACAATATCATCACTAGAACTACCTAAAAATTTAATATCTTCTGCCTTTATGTTATTTTGCTCTATAACTTCATGTAAATATAAAGTGCTTTCTATAAAATAATTACCATCTTTTTGCCATAGAATTTTTACATCACTATGCATAACAGCAGTTTTAACTAGGTAGAATTTATTATTAAAAATGTCTTTATTGTTTAAACTTAAACAAAAACCTTCCATATTATTTAAGGTTTTAATTTGCTTTAACATGGGAAGTTTTAAACTAATGCGTATGTTTTTATATTTTTCTTCCTGTAATATATTCCACCAAAGCACATCACTATCTTGGGGAGTGGGTAATATTACCGCTTCTACTTCTTTATTTATTAACTTATTAAAAGATTCGTCTAAATTATTAGACAACTTTAAATTGCTAATGCCACTAAAATGGTCTTTGGTTATTTCCCAAAGATCCGCATAATTGCTAGAATTTTTATAAATATCAATAAAAAGTTCACATTCTATGTATAAAGTTGCTGATATTAGCTCCCTCCATATTTTTTGCATATAACCCACATTGTATAAGCCGAAGTAGGTGTTTTGGAATTTTTTTGCCATGTCAAATTCCCGTTTAAAGGCAATTTTATAGGGAAAATTTTCTTTAATTTTCTTCACCTTAGGAATAATAAAACTTCTTTCTTGTAGTAAGGCAATTAGTTTTGAATCTATAGAATTAATTTTTTTACGTATTTTAAGGAGTTTTTTTTGCATGGTGTACCTTTTTATGCTATAGATATATTAATTAATTATAAGGGCAAAGTTACATTATGCAATATAAATTTATTTCGGTGTTAAAAGATAACTATATTTGGGTTTTATATAACAATAAAAATGAAGCATTAATTTTTGACTGTGGAGATGCTACAGCTACCCTAGCTTTTCTACATGAAAATGGCTTAAAACTTAAATACATTTTAGTAACCCATCATCATTACGACCATATAGATGGAGTTGTTGCAGTAGCAAAAGCCACTGGTGCTTTAGTTGTGGGCAATAGTCATTTTAAAGATATTTTACCACCGCTGGATATTAAAGTAGAAAATGATGGTGTTTATAATTTTCTAGGACAAGTTGTGGAAGTAAAATCTGCACCCGGACATTGCCAAGATTTAATAGTGTATTACTTTAAGCTCAATAAATGGTTGTTCTGTTCCGATTTACTATTTTCTTTAGGTTGCGGTGGTATTTTTGATGGTAGCCTTGAGCAAATGGTAAATTCTTTAAAGATGTTAAGCATATTTCCGCAAGATGCACTGCTGTTTTGTGGGCATGAATATGCTAAAAGTAATTTGAAATTTTTACAATCTTTAAATATTTTTGATACAACTGAAATTCAAGAAAAAATTAACAGTAGTGATTATAATTCGCCCACTACTTTAGAATTTGAATATAAATACAATCCATTTTTAAACTTAGATAATAAAAAACTGTTAGATACCTTTTTGTTAAGTGATTCTGACAATTCCTCTGTTTTTCAACGCTTAAAGTATTTAAAAGCTAAAAGCTTAGTTATAAGAAAATGATAGTTTAAATTTACCTAGTTGTATATAAAACTCTTTGCTTTTTACAGATAGTTTAATTCTTATATTTCTTTTTAGCCAACTTGGGTGAAATTTCTTCTTTATTTTTCTTGATTCATTATTAACAATCATTTTTAATAAGCGTTGTTCTGAAGAGCTAAGATTATCTGTAGCATTTGTATAATCTAGTTGTGATAATAGTGCATTGATTTTTATTAAAGCTTCTGTATAATCTTCCTTGCATCTGGAAAAAAAGAAACAAGCCAACGTTATTAATAGTTGTAATAATTTATCATGATGATTTTTAAATAAATTATTATCTTTGGCAAACTGTAATAATTGTGGCATAAAGGCAAAATGATTGTCATATATATCTATTTGGTATAAACTTTTTAACTGATTGATTTTGTTGCCATCATAACTAGATGTAATAGAGTTACTATTATATCTATAGAAATACAGCACATCACCACAGTAATAAAGGCTTTTTGCTACCATCATATACATGATATTAAATGCAACATCTTCGCTGGTTCTGAGATTAGGAAGTGATATATTGAATTTATCTATAAGTTCTTTTTTGTAAATTTTATTACACATGCTACGACTATTTATAGTACTATAATACCCATTATTTGTGCTTTGCAACATTAGTTTACCATAGTTTTGACATTTTAATACTCCTAGGTGTTTTTCATAATAAATACCACAATCTACCATATCTACATTTTGTTCATTAATATGAAAATACATGGTTGAACAGATATTTGGCATATAATAGTCATCACTATCGCACCACATAATAAAGGGTGCTGTTGCTTTAGACAATAAAACATTCCTAGTAATAGAACTACCAACATTTACATCATTTATGTATACTTTAATTCTGCTGTCTTTTTTAGCATATTCTTCTAATATATTTTGGGAATTATCGGTTGAGCAATCATTAACACAAATAATTTCAATATCTGTGAATGTTTGTTGAATAATACTATCTAAACACTCTCTTAGATATTGGCTAGTATTATAAACAGGTACTAAAACTGATATTTGTGTCATTAACTCTCCATAGCATTTAAAATGGTAAAATAATATCTACTTGTAAGCCACCAAGCTTAGATTTTTTTAATTGAATATTACCACCATGCTGGGTAATAATTTCTTTAACAATAAACATGCCCAAGCCTACTGAACCTTTTTCTGGTGTTCTAGCTTCATTAAGCATATAGAAAGGTTTAAATACTTCCTGATACTTATTTTCAGGAATTCCACGCCCATTATCTTCAATACTAATAATAATACTATGATAGTTTAAATTTTGAATTTTTACAACTACTTTAGTACCATATTTTGTTGCATTTTCTATAATGTTGGTAATAGCTCTGCTCAAAGCAATTGGTTGTACTTTAATTTGCTTAATATTTTGATTAAACACAGTGCTAATGGTAGTTGTTGTATTAAAAGGTTCTGCTATTTCTCTAATAAAATTTTTAATATTCACATTAATTTTTGGCTCTTTAATATGATCATTTTTGGCAAAAGATAAGTAAGATAGAACAATATTGGTCATTGTTGTTACTTCAACTTTCATGTCTTCATTTATGGTTTTATTGTCATTAATATCTAATATTAAATTCATTTTGGTTAGTGATGATTTTAAATCATGGGATATACTAGATAACATCATGGTTCTTTGCTCGATAAATCTTTCTATATTTTCCCTCATATCATTAAAAGCGGTGGTAGCTTCCCTGATTTCCATGGAACCACTTGGTAAAATATATTCTGTTTTCTCTCCCCGTGCAAATTTATAGGAGGCACGTACTAATTTTTTTAAAGGGCGTAATTGTATTCTAAAAAATTGCAAAATAATTAAAATAGCTACTAAATATAGAATGAACAACAGAATTATTAACCATTGATATGATGCAATAAACAGCAATTCTTTTTCTACATAAAAACTTATGTAGTAGTTATCTTTAATTTGAATGCTTAATTTTAAAATAGAGTAATTGGAGCTATATTCATTAATATAAATATTATTATTAATCATGCCCTTTAAGTAAAAGTATAAAGAAGAGCTACTTTTATTGAGAAATTTACCTGTATTATTAGTTATAGGTGGTGCAAACACTGTAATTTGAGGAGATAATTTGGTATAAGATGCAGCTTCTTTAACGATTTTTTCTAAATTTTTTATGTCAGGATTAGTATTTGCCGCATTCACAATTACTGCAATATTGCTAGCAAGACTTTTAAGCAACGCATATTTTACTTCACGCCAGTACATATCATAAAAAATGTACATAAATAAGGTTTGGGTAAGAAATAATGTGGTAGCTACAATAATTAAGAATCTATTTAATATTCCTCTTGGAGCTAAAGATTTCATATAAAAAAACAGTCTTTTTCTATATTTTTTATAAATTATTACCATTGTATAAACATTATGCCTTGGTTTCTAATGGTTTTAATATATTGGGGATCATCGGGATTACTTTCTAATTTTTTTCGCAACCTAGTTATATTTACATTTAAGGCATTTATATTGTTTTCATTAATATCTTTTTGTAAAATTTCT
Organism: Alphaproteobacteria bacterium; assembly: GCA_947460385.1. GTDB lineage: Bacteria > Pseudomonadota > Alphaproteobacteria > WRAU01 > Hepatincolaceae > CANHGT01. The sequence continues at coordinate 1,046 of CANHGT010000042.1, read as the reverse complement.
AAAATATCTTCTTTAGATAGCACAACATTAGCTTTACTAACTAAGACTTTCAGTAAGTCTTCTTCTCCTGTTGTTAAATCTACTACTTCGTTATTAATTTTTAGTAAACCATTATATGTGTTAAAAATTAAATTAGCCGTATTTATTATGGGGTTATCATTATTTTTTCTATCTATAAGATTTTTAATACGTAACAATAATTCTTGGGAATTAAATGGCTTTATTAAATAATCTTCTAAGCCATTGCTAAGGGCATTTAATTTATTATTAATTTCATCTATGGCAGTTAGCATTAATGCAGGAGTTTTAACATTATGCTTACGAATTTCTTTTATAAAATCTATGCCATTCTGCTCGGGCATCATATAATCTACTATTAATACATCAAACTTTAAATATTGTAGGATTTCTTTAGCCTCAAAAGCATTTAGTGCATACAGAGCAATATAATTATTATTATGAAAAAGTTTTTGTAATAAAGTACATATTTTTAAGTCATCATCAATAATTAATATATGTTTTGTCATATTTTGTGCCTAAGATTCATAAGCATTATAATTAGATTTAATATACTCAAATGCTTCATTTACATTATCTGTTAATAAAAATAGATTTTTATCTACATTGGCAATTAAGCCATATTTTTCTAAAGTTTCTAAATTAAGCATTTTAGTAAAAAATTCTTTACCAAATAGCACAATAGGTATCTGTTTAACCATTTTAGTAGTTTGTTTTAAGGTTAATAGTTCGAACACTTCGTCCATTGTACCAAAGCCACCCGGAAATGCTATACAACCTTTAGCAAGATATAAAAACCAAAATTTTCTTAAAAAGAAATAGTTAAATTGCACTACGTGTTCATCTTCTAAAAATTGATTGGCTTTTTGTTCAAAGGGCAAAGAGATATTTAACCCAATACTTTTTTGATTTGCGTCTTTAGCTCCTAAATTGGCAGCTTCCATAATTCCACCACCGCCACCACTACATATGGTAAATTGTTCTTTAGCCGGTAGTGATTCAGACCAAGTGGCTAATTTATTAGCTAG
>CANHGT010000041.1 GCA_947460385.1 Alphaproteobacteria bacterium | reverse complement strand
GTGGCTAGTGCTTGTATTCTTAATAACAATTTTCCCCTAGAAATACTTAATGAGATTAAAGATTCTAAAATTATATCTAAAAAAAAGCGTGAACAATTAGCTGAAATTATTAAAAACAATAGCAAGTATGCAACTGCAGAGGTTAGTTGTAAAGAGATAGATGAAATAAATATTCTACAAGCATCTTTAAAAGCTATGAAATTAGCTTGGGAAAATTTAGAAAAGCAACTTAGTGCTAATGAAAAAAATCATGTGGCTATAATGGTTGATGGCAATAAAACATTTGCTAGTAATTATGAAATAGAGGCAATAGTTAAAGGAGATAGCAAAATAAAAGCTATTTCTGCCTCATCAATAATTGCAAAAACTTACAGAGATGATATAATGAGTAAATTAGGAGAATTGCACCCTGAATACGCTTGGAATAAAAATGCGGGTTATGGAACAAAACAACATTTAGAAGCAATCTCACTTCATGGTATTACAAGGCATCATAGAATGTCTTTCGCACCAATCAAATGTTTTCTAAACAAATAAGGACATAATTATGTATAATGAAACAAATATATTTGCAAAAATTATTATAGGTGAGATACCTTGTAAAAAAATTTACGAAAATAATTATGCTCTATCTTTTTATGATATTAATCCTAAAGCAAAAATACATGCTATTGTGATACCAAAGGGTAAATATACAGATTTACACGATTTTTCAGCAAATGCAAGCAACGATGAACAAGTAGGTTTTTTTGAAGTATTATCTAAAACTATAAATATTTTAGATTTAAAAAATGGTTCTAAAAGTATTTGCAATACAGGGTTAGATGGAAATCAGGAAGTTTTACATTTTCATATGCACCTTTTAGGTGGAGGTACAATTAAATCATTGGTGTAAGAATAACTTGAATCCAATAAAATATATAATCAAGTATTGTATTGACTTTAAAGCATAATATGTTAAAATTATATTTTATAATGCATAAATGAACATATTGTATGATAAAAAATCAAACAAACTAATTAAGGTGTTACTATGATCATAAAAACGGGCATAGATATAGTAAATATAAATCGTATAGCACGTGTATACGATTACTATGGCGATAAATTTTTAAATAAAGTTTACACCGAAGAAGAAATAGAATATTGTTTAAGTAAAAAACATATGCAGGTTAATTCTTTTGCTAAACGCTTTGCCGGAAAAGAAGCTTTTGTAAAAGCAATAGGTGAGGGCTTTAAAAATATTGCTTTTCATGACATAGAAATACTTAATGATAGTAAAGGAGCTCCATTTGTACAGTTGGAACAACCTTTGTATGATTATCTACAAAATAAATATAAAATAGAAACTTTAAAAATTAGTATATCTTTAAGTGATGATACCGATTATGCAGTAGCTTCAGTGGTTATTTTAGGTTTTAAGTAAAAATTTAAAATAAAAAAACTTGCATAAATATAAAAAACATGAAATAATACCTAAGTAAAATGCCCTTGTGGTGGAATTGGTAGACGCGATAGACTCAAAATCTATTTTCCGTATGGAAGTGGGAGTTCGATTCTCCCCGAGGGCACCACCAAAAATATAAAACTCTAGGTTTTACAAGGGTTTTTAGCTTACAGTTTAAATTGTTTTAATCTTATGAAATTTTATCAAACATCTTTTTTTGTTACTTTTTATGCCTCCTTACGGCACAAAAATGAACCAGAGTTAGTGCCTAACAATAACCTGTATACTGTTACAATTAATTGTTGCGTCATTAAATTTGTCTCGCTACATTACAGTTGTTTTTTTAATTCTTCATGATTATAATAGCACATAGTTATATTAACACAACAATTAGGAAGATAGTTAATGTTTATTATTAAAAGACTTATTTTTATATTTTTATTATGTTTTTTTACCTCTACTCAGGTGTTTTCTAAACCTACAGAATCAACAGATTATCTAGATTATCCAGAAAGCACAGGCAATGATGTTCCAGTAAACACTGAAATTAATTCTCCAGAAAGCACAGATAGTGATGTTTTAGCAAGCACTGATATAGATGTTCCAGAAAGCACCGAGATTAATTCTCCAGCACCAGCATTAGAAACTCCAATTGCACCCTCTCAAGTAAAAGAAGATCGTGATCTACTCATTTATAAAAGAGGCAGAATGCCTTATTATAAACAGCCTTTTTATGATATATATTTAGAAAATTATTCTAATACTCAATCAAACAAATATCCAATACGACTTGGAAGACATCATATTATACCGCATAATGTATTTGTTAGCTTTTTTAATACATTAGTAAAAAATAATAACTTAGATATCTGTGGTGTTTTATTTGATACAATTAGTGATAATGTTCCTTATTATGATATTAAGTACAATAAAAGAGAGGTTAAAACTGTTCAAAGTATAATACAAAAACTTGTTTTAAATGAGGTTGTTCATAAAGGAAATGCTCAAGTTATTCCTGAATATACATCTTTTATTGATATATATGCTAATTTACCGGGTAATCTTTTCTATGGTCCACTTGGTAGTGATCGTTCTGATGATCCAAAAAGTGGCTTTGAAGTTAATTCTAAAATTATATTGGGTAAAGAATATTACGACAAATTATATAGTATATATAATAACATGAATCAATATATAGCTACTGCTTCGGAAGATTCTGCTAGGTTTGCATGTTATAATTTATCAGAAGTAGCTGGATATACTGAAATTTATCCAGTAAATAGTGAAGCTTGGGAACTAGTTAATAATAAATATAATATTATTCATAAATAATACTTTTATTACATGGGTATTAATCTACCTATAAATAATAAAAGTTAAAAAAGAGCATCTAAAAATGAAATAGATGCTCTTTTTTATTAATTAACTATGCAATTTCTTCAGGAGAAAGTGCAGAAGTATGTGAGGTAATTAACCACTTACCATTTTCAAGTTTATAGGTGAAAGTATATCTAGCTTTAGCAACTGATGTTACACCCTCTGCACTTGTTAAAGTAAATTCATAAATACCTGTATCTACTGCATAATTACAGCCTGTAAAAATTTGTCTTTCTATAATTTTACCAACAGGTTTTTTTTGTAAGAATTTAGTAAAATATGCAATTTTACCAGCTTTGTCTACAACCATTTGATCTTGTAGTGTAGGGTGTAAAACGGATTCTGGAAAATAATTTTCTACCACAAGTTCAGGGTTTAATGTTTGTAAAGATTCATTCCATCTGTCAAATAAAGCAGAAACCTCACTTTCTGTTGGAGTAGTGCAAATAGTTTTAGCAGTTAATGTATAATTAAAAGCTAGTGTAAACAGGGTAATTGCCAATATTAATTTAATGTTTTTCATAACTAATATTCCTTTTTTTATAGTTTATATATTTTATTAAACAATGATATTATATATATAAAATTAAGTGTTTATATATTAATATGCAAAAATAACAATTTTATTACCCCTTGTTGAATTTATAAATCGTACTATATCTAGTAATGGTAATATAATTATATGAAGTAATATGATAAAAGAAAAAACTTTACATTTATCTATATACAAATTATGATTATATTAGTATATTCATGCTCTATATAATATAACCGTAGGCATATGATAATCAAACAAAAGTAATAGGGTATAATTGTTATGGAAATTAAAGAAATAGAAAAATTAGGCTTAAAAAGAAGTTATGAAATATTTTTAAGTTCTAAAGAGTTAGAAGATTTAAAAGCAACTAAATTAAATAGTATTGCTAAAAGCGTTAAAATGGACGGATTTAGACCAGGTAAAGCTCCTAAAGATATAGTTGAAAAAGAATACGGTAATAAAGTTATTGCCGAACTTGTAGATGAAGCTACCAATAAAGCTATAGATCAACTATATAAAGATTATAATCTTAGCACCGTTACTTCTCCAAAAATTAATATTAAGGAGTTTGAAATGACAGCCGGATTAACAATATCTGTAGATGTAGAAGTGTTCCCCGAAGTTGAAGAAATTGATATGGCAAAAATAGTAATAGAAAAAAAAGTTATAGAAATTTCAGAAAAAGAAGTTGCTGATAGTTTAGAGCAAATGTCATCTCATTATAAATCTTATGCTGATTTAACATCAAGAGAAGAAGCCCAATTAGGAGATGTAACTGTTATTAATTTTTTAGGCAAAATAGATGATGTTCCTTTTGAAGGTGGAGAAGGTAAAGATTTTTCTTTAGAGCTAGGTTCTAAAATGTTTATACCAGGTTTTGAAGAACAAATTATTGGTAAAAAAGTTGGTGAAAAGTTTAATGTAAATGTGCCTTTTCCAGCAGATTATCATGCTAAAACTTTAGCAGGCAAAGATTCTGTATTTGAAGTAGAAATTTTAAAACTACAAGAAGTAATAAAATCTCCTATAGATGATGAATTAGCTAAGAAGTCTGGCTTTGATACCTTAGATGCACTAAAAGAAGATATTAAAAATAAGTATGCAGAACATACTGAACTTTTAGAAATGACTAATTTGAAAAAATCTTTAATAGAGCAATTGAAAGAAACTAAAGACTTTGAAATACCAGCTTCTTTGTTAGATTATGAAGTAAAATCTATGTGGGAATCTTTTGTAAGCAAAAAAGAGCATATGTTAAAGCATGAGGAAAATAACGATCATCATACACATGGTCATACAGATGAAGAAATAGCTTTGTATAAGAAACCAGAAGCTGAAGTGAAAGCCGAGCATGAAGAAATAGCAAGGGGTCGCATTAAAATAGGAATTTTGTTAAATGATATTGCTAAGAAAAACAAATTGCAAATTACCGATGAAGATATAAATAGTTTGTTAGTAAAAGAAGCTAGAATGTCGGGTAGAGATTATAAAAGCATAATTTCTTACTACAAAGGTAATGAAGAAGCATTGAAATCTTTGCAAAGTAAAGCAATGGAAGAAAAAATTATTTCTTTTATACTTTCTAAAGTAACAACTAAAGAAAATAAAGTTACTTTTGATGATTACATGAAAAGCTTAGAAAATCAGGCTAGTTAATTAATTCATATATTTTTATAGTAGAAACATATAAGCAAAGATGGTAAACATGGAAGAGCATTTTAATAATCATTTAGTACCAATGGTAGTTGAAAGTACAGCAAAAGGCGAAAGAGCTTTTGATATATATTCAAGATTGCTAAAGGAAAGAATAATTTTTCTTACCAGTCCTATTGAAGATAATATAGCATCCTTAGTATGTGCTCAATTATTATACCTTGAATCTGAAGCCCCAAAGAGTGATATTTATTTATATATCAATTCTCCGGGTGGAGTTATAACCTCAGGTATGGCTATATATGATACTATGAAATATATAGGTTGCGATGTAGTAACTTTGTGCATGGGGCAAGCAGCATCTATGGGTTCTTTTCTGTTAGCAGGTGGAACCAAAGGTAAAAGATATATTTTGCCCAATGCACGAGTTATGGTACATCAACCATCTGGAGGAGCAAGGGGGCAAGCTACCGATATAGAAATTCAAGCAAAAGAAATTTTATATTTAAAAAGCTCAATAAATAAATTGTATGCTGAAAATACAGGTCAATCAGTAGAGAAAATTGCTCAATCTCTTGAAAGAGATAATTTTATGAATGCCCAAGAAGCAAAAGATTTTGGCTTAGTAGATAAAATTATTGAAAGTAGAGCAAGTATAAAAGTTTAACCTATACTCATGGATTGTAAAAAGAGATGACAAAAAATACAACAGATGATACAACTGAAAAAAAAGCTAAAAAAACTAAAAGTAGCAAAACAACTAAAAGTAAACAGAAAAAAAAGAAAGATAATCTAACTTTTATATGTTCGTTTTGTGGCAAAGATCAGGAGAACTCATCTAAATTAATTCATGGTTTTGAAGCAAATATTTGTTCAGACTGCGTAAGTATTTGTTCAGCATTAATTGGTGGTGCAGAATTTATTGACGAATATGGAGAAATATTTAGTAAAAAGATTTTTAACGATGGATTGCAGGGCAATGGTTTTGAAGGTGAAGATTCTGCTAAAAAAGAAATTACTTTGTTTTCTCCTAAGGAAATCTATGAAAAATTGAACTCCTATGTAATTGGTCAAGATAATGCAAAAAAAGCTTTATCTGTAGCTGTGTACAATCATTACAAAAGAATATTAAATGTTTGTGAAAATGAAGAATATAAAGATGTAGAAATTTCTAAATCTAATGTATTGTTATTGGGTCCAACAGGTGTGGGAAAAACTCTTCTTGCCCAAACACTAGCTAAAACACTAAATGTTCCATTTGCAATTGCCGATGCTACTACACTAACAGAAGCAGGTTATGTGGGTGAAGATGTGGAAACCATCATATTAAGATTATTACAATCTGCCGATTTCAATGTAGATGCAGCACAAAATGGCATTATTTATATAGATGAAATAGATAAAATTGCTAGAAAAAGTGAAAATGTATCAATTACCCGAGATGTAAGTGGTGAAGGCGTACAACAAGCACTATTAAAAATAATTGAAGGCACAGTTGCCCATGTTCCAGTGCAAGGTGGCAGAAAACACCCGCAACAGGAAATGATAGCTGTAGATACGTCAAATATGTTGTTTATTTGTGGTGGAGCGTTTTCAGGCTTAGATAAAATAGTTTCAGCAAGGTTAGCTAAAAGGTCAATCGGATTTGAAGCGTTAGTAACAGCTTCTGAAGATAACAAGAAAAACTTGTACGAAACTTTATTGCCAGAAGACCTTTTTAAATTCGGCTTAATTCAGGAGTTTGTAGGAAGATTGCCCGTAATAGTAGGGCTTGATTCTATGGACGAAGAAACAATGTATAGAATACTAAAAGAACCAAAAAATGCTATCATTTCACAGTATAAAAAACTATTTGCAATGGACAATATTAAATTAACTTTTACTGAAGATTCTTTAAAGGCTATTGCTAAGCAAGTTTTAAAACAATCTTTAGGTGCCAGAGGGTTAAGATCTTACATTGAAGGTTTGTTGTCGGAACTCATGTTTGAAATTCCTTCTATGAAAGGTGATGCAAAAGAAGTCATCATAGATGAGCGTGTAGCTAACAAAGAAATAAAACCTGTATGCTTATAAAAAAGAGGAAGTCAATATGAAAAATGAAAAAAAATCAAAGGCATTACCACTTTTAGCAGTGAAAGATGTGGTTGTTTTTCCTGAAATGGTACTATCTTTATTTTTACCAGTGGAAAAAGTTGCAGGAGTTTTAACAGATTTAAACAATATTACGGAAATATTAGTTGTATCACAAAAAAATCAAGATGTAGATAATCCAACAGAAGAAGATTTATACCGCATTGGTTGTTTGGTTGAAATTATCCAAATAGTACAGATTCCTAAGAATGATGTTATAGAGCACGATTCGGTGAAATTAGTAATTAAATGTTTAAAAAGAGTACAACTAGAGAATATTGTAATCTTAGATTCTTCTTATGAAGCTACATATAGCTTGCACAAAGACATTAAAAACTACGATGAGAAACTATTATCTCAATTAAAAGATGATTTGTTTGCCAATTTTACCAATTATACTAATTCCTCTAAAAAAATATCGCAAACTCTACTTTTATCTATTAAGAAGTTAGAGAAAGTTGTAAATATAGTAGATGCAATAGCCACCCATTTAGTGATTAAAATATCAGATAAACAAACCCTGCTAGAGTTTACAGATATAGTAGAAAAAGTAGCGTATTTGAATTCTTTATTGGAAGTAGAGCTAGATTTAATTAAAGTAGAAAAAAAGATTCGTGAAAATGTTAAAACCCAAATGGAGAAGAATCAGAAAGATTACTACTTAAATGAGCAAGTAAAGGCAATTCAGAAAGAAATTAACAATGGCGAAGAAGTAAAAGATGAAATTAAAGAATTGCATGCTAAGCTTAATAAAACTAAAGTTCCTGCCGATGTTAAAGAGAAGCTAGAAGGCGAAATTAAAAAACTATCAATGATGAATCCTATTTCTGCAGAATCTAGTGTAGTAAGAAATTATATAGAATGGGTGTTAAATATTCCATGGCATTTTAAGAGTGATTCTAAAATAGACTTAAAAAAGGCCGAGAAATATTTAGAAGAGAATCATTACGCCTTAAACAAGGTAAAAGAACGAATCTTAGATTATTTAGCAGTTTTAAAAAAATCTAAATTGTTAAGAGCCCCTATATTATGTTTGGTTGGTCCTCCAGGGGTTGGTAAAACTTCATTAGCCAAGTCTATAGCTAAAGCATCAGGGCGTGAGTTTGTGCGTATATCTTTAGGTGGAGTAAGAGATGAAGCCGAGATTCGTGGACATAGAAGAACCTATATAGGTGCTATGCCCGGTAAAATTATTCAAGTTATGAAAAAAGCTAAGGTGAGTAATCCATTGATTCTATTAGATGAAATAGATAAAATGGGTTCAGATTTCAGGGGAGACCCAGCTTCTGCATTGCTTGAAGTTTTAGATCCAGAACAAAACAGCAACTTCGTAGATCACTACATAGAGGTAGAGTATGATTTATCGGAAGTAATGTTTATAACAACAGCAAATTCTTTAAATATTCAAGAAGCATTGTTAGATAGAATGGAAGTAATTGAACTTAATGGATATTCAGAAGAAGAAAAATTAGAAATTGCAAAACTGCATTTAATTCCAAGAAAAATGACAGAAGCCGCATTAGATGATAAAGAGTTTCAAATTAGTGATTCGGCTATTATCTCATTAATAAGGCATTATACCAGAGAATCAGGGGTAAGAGATTTAGATAGAGTAATAGCGATGGTAGCAAGAAAGGTTGCCAAAGATATTGTTCAAAAAAAGGCAAAAAGTGTTTATGTAGATAATAACGTCGTAGATTATGCGGGGGTTCATAAGTTTAAAAGCAATACAATAGAAAAAGATAATCTAGTAGGAGTAACAAGTGGTTTAGCTTGGACAAGGGTTGGCGGAGATATTCTTTATATAGAAGCTTTAAAATTACCTGGTAAGGGTGATGTAAGAATCACGGGTAAATTAGGAGAAGTAATGCAAGAATCTGTACGAGCAGCATATTCTTTAGCTTATTCTTGTAGTGCACAGCTAGGAATTGAAGAGAAAATGTTTAAAGAGTACGACATACATATTCATGTTCCAGAAGGTGCAGTTCCTAAAGATGGACCATCAGCAGGTATTACAATGCTTACATCAATTGTATCGGTTTTAACAGGTAAGCCTGTAAAAAATGATGTAGCAATGACGGGTGAAATCACTTTAAGGGGTAGAGTGTTACCAATAGGTGGATTAAGAGAAAAAATTTTAGCAGCATTAAGAGCAGGTATTAAAACAGTTATTATACCTGAGGAAAATGCTAAAGATTTATCTGATTTACCCGCTAAAGTACTAAAAGAAATTAAAATAATTAAAGTTTCTAACTTCCTAGAAGTTATAGAAAATGCTTTAGTTGCAAAAGTTTAATAAAAAAATGAAGAAAATGCTTGACTATAAAAAATAATATTATATTATATACATTATGAAGATGTTATTTATATAATAATAAAAAATAAAAAAACAATATAACCAATAATTAGGATGTTTTAACAATGAAAAAAGCAGATTTAGTAGCTGAAATAGCAAAAAAAGCTGATTTAACAAAAGCTGATTCAGAGAAATTTTTGAATGCCTTTATTGAAAGTGTTCAAGAAGCTGTTGCTAAAGAAGACCAAGTAAGATTGGTTGGCTTTGGAACTTTCTCAGTAGCACACAGAAAAGCTGGTGAAGGTAGAAATCCTAAAACTGGTGCTGTTATTCAAATTAGTCCTTCAAAATTACCTAAGTTTAAAGCTGGTAAAGGATTTAAAGATTTCGTTAATAAGTAAAAGTTTTTTTTTAAAAGATTCTAATTTTTTAGTTTCTTTAATGGGCGGTTAGCTCAGTTGGTAGAGCGTCTCGTTTACACCGAGAGGGTCGGGAGTTCGAGTCTCTCACCGCCCACCATTATTTATTTTACTTTACTTTTATTATTAAAGGGGGCGTAGTTCAGTTGGTTAGAACGCTTGCCTGTCACGCAAGAGGTCGCGAGTTCGAGTCTCGTCGCTCCCGCCATTAATT
>CANHGT010000040.1 GCA_947460385.1 Alphaproteobacteria bacterium | reverse complement strand
AACCACCCAATTGGCTAAAATTACTACCCATGTTGCCTTGAAAAGCATGTCTTTGTTGCATTGGTTGTTCTTGCATAGTTTCCATAGGTTGAACTTGATTTCTTGCATTGTAACCACCCAATTGGCTAAAATTACTACCCATGTTGCCTTGAAAAGCATGTCTTTGTTGCATTGGTTGTTCTTGCATAGTTTCCATAGGTTGAACTTGATTTCTTGTATTATAACCACTAGCTGAATTAAATTTACTACCTATGTTACCTTGAAACGCATTTCTTTGTTGCATTGGTTGTTCTTGCATATTCTCCATAGGTTGAACCTGATTCCTTGCATTGAAACCACCCAATTGGCTAAAATTATTACCCATGTTGCCTTGACAAGCATTTTGATCTACTTGATCATTATACCTTGGGTAAAAACCATTTTGACCTTGAATTGATTGCATTGTATAATCGTAAAAAGAATTATCTTCATTTTCTAATTTAGGATTTCTATACATAGATGACGAAATATAACTTTTACTCACAGCGGACACTCTTCTTTTTTATTGTAATTTTTTTCATTACACATTCAATAGGAACTTAATTACTCTTGAATATATTAATACTCTTCTTATTATGTTGTATTGTAATTTTATTAACAATTATAATAACAAATCTCTTCAAACATTGAATTAAATAATTAGGATAATTCAATTAAATATAATAGAGATTAATAATTATATGCTAAATATTAAAATTTTACAATAGAAAATATGAATTAAATTTCTTACTACCCATAAAAAGATATTAATCTTTGTATCTTTTCATGATTTATACTATAATTATATAATCTAAGGATTTAACAGTTCTTAACAAACATTTAATAATAATTATAAGGATATTATATGTCTCTAATGAGTATAAGTTTAGCAAATAAAACAGACTTACATAAAGAAATGCAATCAATATTAAACAAAAATGGAGCCACAAATATTGAGTGTTTTGATATTACAAAGAATAATACGGTGGCAGATTATATCATTATTGCAACAGGAACTTCTACTAGACATCTAGTAACACTAAGAGATAAAATTGTTTCTAATTTAAAATCTAATAAACATACATTTTTAGGTTCAGAAGGAGAAGAAACAGCCAATTGGATTGTGGTTGATTGTGAATCTGTAGTGATTCATTTGTTTAGACAAGAAGTGCGAGATTATTATAAACTTGAAGATATTTGGAATAAAAAGCTCATTAAGTCCAATGAAAATGCTATCCAAGTAGATTAATCCATTTGCAATGTTGAATATATATATTATTGCTGGGGCAAAAATCAAAAATGATTCCCCTATTTTTGATTTAATAAAAGTTTATTTACACCGTATAACACTTTATAATGTTCATATTAAAGAAGTAGAGGTTAAGAATCTTTCCACTTATGCTATTAATGAAAAAATTTTTAATTTAATTCCAAAAGATTCTTATAGAATCATGCTAGATGAAAAAGGTGTAGAATACTCAACCTTACAACTAAAAAGTTGTCTTGAAAATATTACAAAACAAAATATTGCTTTTTTAATTGGGGGTAGCGATGGATTTTTGCCAGAGTATAAAAATCAAGTAGAATCGATGATATCTTTATCACGGCTTACTTTTCCTCATCAAATTGCTAGAATGTTATTAGTTGAACAACTTTACAGGGTGCAATGCCTACAGCAAAATCACCCTTATCATAGAGAGTAAGTATTATATTTTTAAGATACTTTGGCTGTCTTTTTTGAAAAATCTTGTAAAATACAATAAGTGATTTTATAATAAAACTATGAATTAGAATCAAATATGTAAAAGGATAACACAATGTCAAAACAAAATAAAAATAAAGTTTTATTAACAATCTTAGATGGCTGGGGCGAAACAACAGATAACCCAAAATTTAATGCAATAGAAGTAGGTAAAACACCAAATTGGCACCGAATTGTTAAAGAAAACATCAATGCGAATCTTGTTACTTTTGGCTTAGATGTAGGGCTTCCGAGCGGACAAATGGGTAACTCTGAGGTAGGTCATACTAATATTGGGGCGGGGCGTGTAGTTTTTCAAGAATTACCAAAAATAAATATGGCTATAAAGAACGGTGAATTTGCTACGAATTTACAAATTACCGAATCTATTAAACAGCTTAAAATAAGCGGTGGAACTATGCATATTTTAGGATTATATTCAAATGGTGGCGTTCACTCACACTTAGAACATTTATTATATTCTGCAGAACTTTTTGCCAAGGCAGGAGTTAGTGTTAATTTGCATCTATTTACAGATGGGCGTGATACTCCACCACAAAGTGCTATATCTTTTCTGAGTCCTTTAAATGATTTGTTAAATAAATACGCTAATATGAAAATAGCCTCAGTGTCAGGTAGATACTATGCTATGGACCGTGATAATAGATGGGAACGGGTAGAATTAGCTTACAATGCTATCACATCAGGCAATGGCGAAAACCATAATTCTATAGAAGAGTTGTTAGATAACGCTTATAAAAATAACATTACCGATGAGTTTATTAAGCCAGCAGTAATTAATAGTTACAGTGGCATGAAAGACAACGATTCTCTATTCATGATTAATTTTAGAACAGATAGAGCCAGAGAGATTCTAGATGCACTAGTAATGCCCAACTTTACAGGATTCCCACGTAAAAAAATCATGAAATTAGGTTATTCCTTAGGCATGGTTGGGTATTCTGAATCTTTACAAACAATCTTAAATATAGTTTTTAGTTCTAATAATTTAGAAAACACTTTAGGAGAATGGTTAGCAAAGGAAAATTGTAGTCAGTTAAGAGTTGCAGAAACCGAGAAGTATCCCCATGTAACTTTTTTCTTTAGCGGTGGACGTGAAGTGCCATTTAATAAAGAAGATAGGTTGCTAGTACCCTCACCTAAAGTTGCTACCTACGATCTGCAACCTGAAATGTCGGCCCCTGAAATTACCGAGAAATTAGTTAATGCTATATCTAGTGAAACCTATGATTTCATAGTAGTAAATTATGCAAATGGCGATATGGTAGGACACACGGGAATAATAGAGGCAGCAGCAAAAGCCACAGAAACAGTAGATAACGCATTATTAGAGTTAGAAAAAGCGGTTAAAGAACATGGATATATTTGGTTAATTATTGCCGACCATGGTAATTGTGAAAAAATGTGGGACGAAATCAATCAAGTACCCCATACTCAACATACTACCAATTTAGTAAAAGCTGTTTTATTAAATCATGGTCTTTATGGCAATATTAGTGAGTTAAACAATGGTAAATTAGCAGATATCGCACCGACCATATTAGCACTTATGAACCTTTCTCAACCAAGCGAGATGGATGGAATATCACTTCTTAAGAAATAATAATATTATTATTTATTTATTTGTTTACTTGTTTATAAGTTTAAGCCTTAACGTTACAGATGTTATGGCTTTTACTCGTTTGTCGCAACAAGAAATTATTGATATTTCAGGACGCATACGAGAAAATGAAGTAGAATTAATTAATATTGAAAGCTATAAAAATACTTTAGAATTAAAAAAGAAACAAAATCTAATTCAATTTAAAACTTATCAAAATAAATTTTACAATAATATTATTGGTATCTACAAACTTTATACTGTACCTATTCAAAATTTATTCCTCTCGCAAAAGTCTAATATAGATATAGCCATAACCTACTCTTTGTTTAACTATTATGTAAAATATCTCAAACAAGGTATATTAGATGCCAAAGAATATTTATGGATTATTTATCAAAATAATCAGGAGTTTGATAGAATTAAAAAGGAAATTATACAAACTAATATAAAATTATCTACTAATTATAAGGCACTTCATAAATATCTAAATAAAAAGAATCTTACAAAACAGGAAGAAGAAGATATTAATCAACTAACTGCTAAAAATAAAAAAATCATAAAAGAAAATGATTCTCTTCTGCTATTAATGAGCTCTTTAAATAATAATTATCTACTAAATAAAGATAAAGAAGAAGATGCAATGTTAGCAAAAAACAAAGGGCATTTTGCCTTTATTAATGCAGGATTCTTAGAACAAGAATTTCACAGCAAAAAATCTACCGACTTAAAATATAACGGAATAACTATTTTATCACTTCCTAACTCACAAATAGTTGCTCCATTTGATGGAGAAGTAGTATTCACCGATTATTTTAACAATTTTGATGAAATAATAATAATTAAGCATTCCCCATCGTACTATAGTATTATTTCAGGGAAATACGATTCGCTAGTTCAACCAACACAATTAGTAAAAAAACACGAACCTATTGCTATATCTTATAAAACTATAACCCCTATTTATTATGAATTACAATATAGAAATCAACCAATAAATCCTAACCCTTGGCTAAAAAAACCTGAAATTAAGAAATATCCCATAACAAGTAATATAACTAATAATGTTCAATGAATAAGTCTTGTTCAAAACAGCATACTATATATATATTTTAAAAATAAAAAATTATTTTCTTATTAAGCATAAATTATATTATACTTAGTTGACATGTTTTAATTTAACTGCATTACTATAGTTTAATGATGAATCACCTATAATACAGTAGTTTATATAAATATTACCATAAATGAAACATAAATTAATATGGCATAATGAATATAGTCCGAATTTATTTAGTATCTTTAGCTGTTGTGTTTACACTATTTTTCACCTTTTTTAACAATGAGCAAAAAAAGAAAAAAGAACAAACCAACAAGCAAGAAAACGATTTTTATCTTGCATTAAATGAATTTAGTGCAACATTAAATATTATCAAGCAATATTACTATCAAGATATCCCAATGGTAGACCTAATTAGAAGTGCCAACAAGGGTATTATGGAATCTTTAGACCCATATAGTACAATGTTAGACATTAAAGATTCGCAAGAACTATCTAATTTTACTACAGGAAATTTTACAGGAGTTGGATTACAAATATATAAAAATAAAGATAGTCTAATAGAGGTTATCTCTCCCCTACATAACTCCCCCGCATTTAAAGCAGGTATTATGGCAGGAGATATTATCACTAAAATTAATCAAGAGGTAATTAATAAACAAACCTCATTACAACAGGTGGTTGAAAATTTACAAGGAAAAACAGGAACAAAAATTAATATTACCCTTGCAAGAAAAAAACAATATTATAATGTTTCTGTAACCCGAGAAGTAATTACTACCCAACCTGTTATCTCTTACCAAGATGGCAACATTGGCTATATTAAAATTGCTACTTTTAATGAAAATAGTAGATCACAATTTATAAATCATATTAATAAATTAAAAAAAAATAAAGTAGACGCTTTTATTATAGACTTACGCAATAATCCGGGTGGGTTGGTAAATCAAGCAGTATTAATAGCTAGCGATCTTTTGAATGGTGGAAATATTGTTAGTCTTAGTGGGAAAAATCCTGCAGATAATCAAGTTTTCTTTGCTGAAACAGGAGATATAACAGAAGGGAAGCCCATTATTCTGTTAATTAATAACAATTCTGCCTCAGCTAGTGAAATTTTATCAGGTGCGTTGCAAGAAAATAATCGGGCATTAGTAATTGGTACAACCAGTTACGGCAAGGGTAGTATTCAAAGTATTATACCTCTTGATAATAAGAAAAACATCAAAATCACTACAGCTTTATACTACTTGCCTTCGGGTAAAACTATTCATAAAATAGGAATAAAGCCAGATATTGTTGTTTTTGAAAATGGTAAAACATGTAAACAATGTAATAATGAAATATTAGAACAATATAAAAAAGAGTCAGATTCTTATATAGAAAAAAGTAACCATTACATAGATCATCAATTAATTTTTGCAAAAAAAATTATCAACAAATATAAAAAGAGCGAAATAAAAAATGTTTGAAAAGAATGGTTTGTATAGGCAGGGGGTTGGGGCAGTAATACTTAACCAACATAATCAAATATTTGCTGGACAACGTATGACAGATAATACCTTTTGGCAAATGCCCCAAGGAGGTTTGCATGCAAATGAAACCCATGAATTTGCATTATTAAGAGAATTATATGAGGAAACAGGAATTAAAAACATAAAGATATTAGGAGATACCCCACCAATAAAATATCATATTCCAATAAATTATCGTAAAAATCATATTATAGGTCAAGAACAAGTATGGTTTTTTGTAAGATTTTTAGGTGAAGACCATGAAATTAATTTAAATATTGAAGATACCCCCGAGTTCAAAAAGTGGCAGTGGTTAAGCATCAATTCTTTACTTAGTAATGTCGTTCCTTTTAAAAAAGAGTTGTATGAACAAATAATTAGTGCTGGAACAAAATTAGGATTATTATCATGTTAATGATTTATGTATTATTATTAGTAGGAATATTTTTACTATATATAGGGGCAGACTATTTAATTAAAGGTGCAATATATTTAGGGCTTAAACTGAAAATTAGCCCTGCTTTTTTGGGTATTTTTGTTATTGGCTGTGGAACATCATTTCCTGAACTTTTAGTATCATTAAGCTCTGCAGCAAATAATCATTTAGCAATTGCTTATGGAAATATAATAGGTAGCAACATCTTTAATGTTTTAATTATTATGGGCTTAATTTTAAGTTTTAGTGCTGTGGTGGTTAAAAAAACTACAAATACAGATATAATATTTTTACTATTATCTAATATATTATTTCTTATTTTCTTCTTTGTTACGGGAATCAATTTATTTACAGGCTCTATTTTGTTGGTTTGTTTAGCGGGTAGCTTACTTTTGAGTTTTAAAAGCAATAAAGATGGTTACGAGGAAGAGCTTACGGTTAATCATATACTACCTAACATATTAATTATTGTTTGGTTTATTGTGTTAGGATTTATTGCACTATTTTCTGGCTCTTCATTATTAATAGATAGTAGTATTGCTATTGCTAGAAATTTTGGAATGAGTGAAAAAATTATTGGGCTAACTATAGTAGCATTAGGAACATCGTTGCCCGAATTAGCCTCTTCTATTGTAGCAATTATGAAAAAAGAAAGTGATATTGCCGTTTTTAATATTTTAGGAAGTAATATATTTAATGTGACTGCAATTCCAGGTATTATTGGCATAATGAAACCATATAATTTGGGAAGCCAATTTCTTTTAGATGGTATATTCTTCGCTATTGCTTTAATTATATTAAGTGGTGTCTTATTAAAATATAAAAACATTGTAATACCTAAGTATTTGGGGATATTATCATTATTCTTATATGGGGCGTATAATTTTTTCATGTTTACTTAAACATGATACATAATGAATTATATTAATTTTTTGTTCATAAATATTAAAATAACCGTTATACCTAGTTAATTTATCCACATTTTATGCTACAGTGAAAAACTGTAGATTTTGTTAGGTTTATTAAAACAGCAAATAGAACAAATGCTTTAAATCCTTGATTGTTTATAAAATGCAATTTAAAATATCAAAATGTTTAATAAAGTAAAATTTTACTAAAGAAAATTACTCCACAGAGTTTTCCACATTTTTAGTGGATAAAAAATTAACCTTTTTGATTCGCCCCATAGAAAAAAGTACTTTGCTAGATTATAAAAAAAATGTACTTTTATATTTGACAAGGGAAATCCTACAAATTAACCAAAATGCTAGAAAAATAGATGTCAAGTGATTCAAAAAAAAATATTTTATACGGCAAAGAGTTTATTAAATCTATTATAAACACTATACCTAGCCAAAGTGGAATCTATAAAATGTTAGATTCTAAGAATAATCTTCTTTATGTAGGAAAGGCGAAAAATTTAAAAAATAGAGTTTATTCTTACAGCAATAATAGTAGCCCTCGCATAGATTTTATGGTTTCCCAAATACATAATATAGACTACATTGTTACCCAAAGTGAAACAGATGCGTTACTACTAGAGGCCGATTTAATTAGGAATCTGAATCCTAAATACAATATCCTATTAAAAGACGATAAAACCTTCCCTTTTATTAAAATAGATACCAAACACCCTTTTCCCAAATTAGTTAAGTTTAGAGGAAAAGATACCACAGCAAGCCTTAAAAACATCAACTATAAATTATATGGACCTTTTGCATCGTCTAGAGATGTAGATGAAAAAATCAAATTAGGGCAGAATCTATTTCAAATAAGAACCTGTACCGATAGCTACTTTAATAATAGAACCCAACCTTGTATTTTGCATCAAATAAAACGTTGCTCAGCCCCTTGTGTAAATAAAATATCTGCAATGCAATATCAATCTACAGTAAAAGAGCTAGATAGCTTTTTTCAAGGTAATAATGAAAAATTAAAACAAGAATTAATTCTAAAAATGAATAATGCTAGCACCACAGGTAATTTTGAACAAGCTATTATTTTTCGTGATAGAATAAAAGCATTAAACAGCTTAGCCACCAAGCAAAGTATTCTAATGGATAATAATGGAGAAGCAGATTTTATAGCATTAGTGCATAGCCATGATATTTACTTTATTAAAATTTTTATGTTTAGAAATGGTCATAATTATGGCACTTTAGATTTCCAAATTGATGTAAAATTAGAAGATTCTATGGAGAATATCTTGCTAGCATGGATTTTACAATTTTACCAAGAACGCATAATCCCTAAAGAAATTTTTTTAAATATAGATTTAAAAGAAAGCATGCTATCTATTGCCGAAGTTTTAAAAATGAAGAGTAATAGAACTATTAAAGTAAATATGCCTAAAAACAGTAACCATAAATTGTTAATGCAAACAACGATAGATAATGCTTTTATGGCGGTAGAAAAAATATCTAGTAACAATAATAAATGGCTTAGCAACTTGGCAGGGCTAAAAGTTTTATTTAAAATGAACCAAAACATAGAAACCGTAGAAGTATATGATAATTCTCATTTGTATGGTACTTTATCTTTAGGAGCGATGATTTGTGCAGAAAAAGCGGGGTTTAATAAAAAAAGATATCGCACATTCAAATTAAATGATGAAACAATTAAAAGTAATGATGATTACGGTATAATGAAACACACATTAGAACGTCGTTGTAGTGCTAAGAATATTAAAGCTTTATCACTACCCCAGCTCATGTTAATAGATGGAGGTAAAGGTCAATTAAACATAGTTCTAGATGTGTTAAAGAGCTTAAATATTAACACCGTGAAAGTAGTAGCTGTAGCAAAAGGTAAAAACCGTAATGCGGGAGATGAAACATTATTTACCGACACAGGAGAAGAGTTACACCTAGATAAATTTTCTTCCACATTACATTTTATTCAAATGCTAAGAAATGAAGCCCATAGATTTGCCATTACTTCGGTTAAAAAAAGTAAATTACGTACTATTAACGAATCGGTATTAGATGGAATACCACAATTAGGCAAAGCTAGAAAAAAAATTCTTTTAGAACATTTTACATCTATTCAAGGAATTAAAGAAGCGAGCATTGAAGAATTATCTAAGGTTAAAGGTATTTCATTAGATGTTGCAATAAAAATCTTTAATTCTTTGCATTAATATGTTATTAATATAGGTAATTAGATATTTTTATTAACATATAGGGTTGCAAAATATTATGTTTAAACATATTCCAAATTTGTTAACACTTAGCAGGTTATTTATTATCCCTATATTCCTTATTATTCCATATTATAATAGCACCTTAGCTAGAAGTGTAATTTTAGGGTTATTTACTTATGCCTGTATTTCTGATTTTTTAGACGGCTACCTAGCTCGTAAATACAATATTGGCTCTAATTTTGGAAGAATATTTGATCCAATAGCAGATAAAGCCCTCATTTTGGTAGTATCTTGCATGATTTTAGTAAGAGATAAATCATTTATAGATTTTCTTTTATATCCAATAGTAATAATTTTAATAAGAGAATTAGTAGTATCAGGATTAAGAGAAAACTTATCATCTCTGTCTCTTTCACTAAAAGTTACAACTCTTGCAAAATATAAAACCTTAATACAAATGTTAGCTTTTGGATTTCTAATATACGGTGGCACAGATAATACTTGGTTTCTAAGCAATAAAATTATTGGTATATTCCTACTATATATAGCCATGGCTATATCGTTAATTACAGGGTTTCAATATCTTTTGTTTACATATAAAAATATGAATAATAACAACTAACAAGTATAAATCATATGAATGTAAAATTAAACGCACAAGATCAAAGGCTTGTAAATATTATTGAAGAATTTCTAGTGGCAAAAAATCAATTGCAAGCACTAGATGTGAACAATACCATCGTTTTGTTTGGTTCAGCCCGCATAAAAAATAAAACTCAAGCCCAAAAAGAATTAGCAGAAGCAATTAAAACTAATACTAATGTGAAAGAAAAAGAAGACGCCCTATTTATTTCACAGTATTATCAATATGCACAAGAACTAGCTAATAAATTAGCCACTTGGTCTGAATCACTACCGGCTAAAGAACAATTTACCATATGTAGTGGTGGCGGTGGTGGAATTATGGAAGCTGCCAATTTAGGAGCTAAAGACGCAAATCAAAAAAGTATTGGGTTAAATATCTCTTT
>CANHGT010000039.1 GCA_947460385.1 Alphaproteobacteria bacterium | reverse complement strand
AATATCGTATCTACTGCTAAGGTCTTCGTGGCTAAAGAGGGGTAAGGTTGAGGAATCTTCAAATTCTATAAAGGTTTTTTCTTCATTTTGTTTAATTTTTATAATAAATTCCGCATGATTTCTATTTTGATTTATCATATACAGCACAATTAAACTTAATGCCTTGCCTAATAATTCCTCATTGCTTGTAATATTTACCAAAGTATTTTTTATATCTATTTTAATATTAATTTTTTTATATGCAATTCTAGGTTTTACTTGATGCAATAAATAGGCTACAGTAGAGTTTAAATCACAACTTTCTACATTCAATGTTTCTAATTTATTGAACTCGGTTAATTGAATTTTATAGTTCAATTCCTTGTTAATGTTTTCTGCATGAATAAGGATTTTATCTATATATTCTTTTTGGCGAATATTTAATTTACCTACGTATTCATTACTTATAAGGTCGGCAAATCCAATAATACTAGATAGGGGCGAACCTATCATGTTGTGTAAATCACCAATTAAATCATTGTGTAATTCTGTAATACTTGGTGATACATCATTGGCTAGGGCATTTATTTCATCTACATTTTCTATATAATTAAAATTAACAAACATATCGGAATTAGGTAGGGCAATACCTGTTATTTTCATTTTATTCCCACTTAGCATAACAACCTCATTAAAAGCTCTATTGCTAAGACTATTGCCAATAAAATTTACCATATCTGCATTACTTTCTGTAAACATCAATGGGGCTACTGTGCGAATGTGTGGCTTGTTGTTTAATATGTTTGCTTCTATATTAAAAGTTTCAAGAAACTTCCCATTATAATTTTCTATTGTGCCGTTGCTAGCTATTACCATTAGTGGAAGCGGATTTTTATCTATAATGCGTTGATAAGTATTTTTTTGGTTGTTAAGATTATAAGTGATTTCCCAAATATTTGTGGTATCTTCCCATATAACAATTAAACCCTCAGCTATAGCAATAATATTTTCTGTGATATTAACCCCAGTATTAAGCAGTAAATTTTCCTTAGTATTAGAAGGCTCTTTTGAATTGAGTTTGCTTTGAACAATATTGCAATATTCTCTAAAGTTATCTCTTTCAGGATACACCCCATTTTCTCTTAAAGTTTCTAAAAATTCTATAAGATTTGGTTGCCCTTGTAGAAATTTTTCATTCATTTTCCATAAATTAATAACCGCATTATTATAATGAACAAGTACGCCTTGATTATTAAAAAACACTACGCTTTGATTCAAATTATTTAAAACAAATTGCAAATAAGTATTCTGCATGTGCTAATTGGGGCGTGAGAATTTTATATTATGATTTGTGTACTCATTTATTGCTTCATCTTCATAATCTGCTTTATTTGTGGCATCATTGTGAAAGCATTCGGCAATTAGGTCTTTCACCTCATTAATATCTTCAGATACATTAATTGTAGCACGTAAATGGGCAGAATTTCTAAGACCCTTAGTATACCAAGAGAGATGTTTTCTTGCTATTTTCATTCCATGAACATCACCGTAGTAGTCTATCATTAGGTTGTAGTGCATAAGGGCAACCTCTAATTTCTTTTCATTAGATAAATTAAACTCGGTATTAAGCCCAGATAAATTATCACTTAATTCCTTTATAAGCCATGGCTTACCGTATGTGCCACGCCCAACCATTATACCACTTGCACCTGAAATACTAAGGGCTTTTTTAGCTGATGGTAAATCTATAATATCACCATTCACAATAACAGGAATAGATACATTTTTTACAACACTGCCAACGGTTTCCCAGTTAGATTCACCACTATAAAATTGTTGCCTAGTTCTACCATGAACGGTTACTAGTGATACCCCTGAGCTTTCTGCTATTTTTGCTAAAGTAGGGGCGTTGATGTTGGCACTATCCCAGCCTAAACGCATTTTTACCGTAACGGGTATTTTTACGGAATTAACTAGGGTTTCCATAATTTTGCCTGCTAAACATTCATCTTTCATAACGGCGGAACCTGCAATACCATTCACCACTTTTTTAGCAGGGCAACCCATGTTAATATCTATTAAGCAGGCACCTAAATCTTCGGCAATTTTGGCAGCTTCAGATAGTATTTCTAAGTTAGAACCTGCTAATTGAATGCCTGTTGGCACTTCTTGGCTAATTTCTGCCATTTTTAAAGTTTTTGTAGAATTTCTAGTAATTGCCATAGAGCTAATCATTTCAGAATACATTAAATTTGCCCCAAAAGAACGCACCATAGCCCTGTATGGAACATCGGTAATGCCCGCTAATGGACACAGCAACACAGGGGTTTTAATGGCTAAAGAGCCAATATTTATTTGATTTAAGATCATTTTGAAAATTTAATGTTTTTTATTAGTAAATATTCTATAATAATACATATAATTATTGCAATAGTCAATGTATAAGGTGAATAGATGAGTGATGAAACATTTGGCATAATAGTAGCAAGTGGGCATGGGGAACGCATGAATTCTGCCATTCCCAAACAATATATGATTTTTAAAGATGGCGATTCAGTTTTAATAAAAAGTATGCTAGTTTTTTTGCAAAGCCCATATATTCATAAACTACTGGTGATGATTAACGAAGGACATGTGCAGTATTATAATTATGCTTTAGAGATGTTGAAGCGTAAATATTCATCTATTTATTTGCACTATGGCTATAAATTACTGCCCCATGGCTTTGGTGGTAAAGTACGAAAAGATACTTCAATGTTAGCATTACAAAGCATTCAAGAGTATAATCCGCTAAAAGTTTTAATTCATGATTCAGCTAGGGCAGGAGTAACCTTAGATATTATAAGCAATGTAGCTACCAATATTCAAGCAAAATATGGGGTAATTCCAGCATTAAAGGTGAATGATACGGTAAAAAAAGTAGAAAAAGGCGAAATTTTAGATGTAAATAGGGAAGGGCTTCACACTTTGCAAACACCACAGGGTTTTTTCTACAATGAATTATACGAATTATATGAAAAATTTAAAGATGATAACTTCACCGATGAAAGCACAATGTTTCTAAAAAATGGTTACAACATTAAATTCGTAGATGGTAGTTTTTTAAATTCTAAAATTACAAGTAGCACAGATTTCACATTAATTGAAAGTTTACTATGTAACAATTCTAACAATAAAGAAATAACTTGCGTTGGCTTTGGCTTAGATGTACATGAGTTTTCAAGCACGAGTGATGATAATAAAGAGTTAATGTTAGGAGGGGTGAAAATTCCGTACCACAGGGGCTTAAAAGGACATTCAGATGCCGATGTAATTCTGCACGCTTTGGTAGATGCAATTTTAGGTAGTTTAGGCTTAAATGACATTGGTGATTATTTTCCGCCCTCAAACAATGCTTATAAAGGCATGAGTTCAAGCTTATTTTTGCAAAAAGCAATTGATTTATTAAATGAACACAAGGCAAAAATAGTAAATGTAGATATTTCTTTGATGATGGAAGAGCCATATTTAAAAGAGAATAAGGCTAAAATAAAGCTTAACATTGCTTGCCTTTTGAACATTCCTATTGATAGAGTAGGGGTTAAAGCTACAACTTGTGAAAGCATGGGCTTTGTAGGTAGAAAAGAAGGTGCAGTAGCCTATGCGGTGGTTAGTGTTGTTAAGGGTGTATAGCTAACTTACTTTAAATTGAGAACGGTTGTTGTTGCTCAATTACTTTAGCATAGCTAAAGTTCGCCTCGCACTACTAGTATCAAATTAAATTAAGCTAGCTATAGTTAAGCTTGGTGAACTCTTGTTTTTTCTTAATATGTCATATATAATAACTAAAAATATAGAATAAAATAAAGGCAAGGCAATTAATAAATATGCAAAAGGATAAAATTTTAATTATTCCAGATACCAATGTTATTCATAATCCAGTACAGTTAGCACTTCAAAGTTTCTTTAAAGAACTTTTTTATTTGTGTATCAATGCAGATTTAGCAGATATGGGAATAGTACATACCGTGAGTATGGAAATGAAGCATCATGTAGAAGAAATCAAAAATAATCTACTACGTTATAGGAATTTTTTTAATCGTAATTTATCTAACTTACAAGACATTGAAATTATTAATGATTTTAAGGACTTTTTAGAACAGGAAGGATATGAAAATTTGATAACAATTCCAATGTATACGGAGTTTAAAGATATAGAAAAAATGCCTGAACATGCAATTATTACGCAGGAAAAAAAGGGAAATCATATAAATGACTATTTTATTTTTCAAAGTATTAAATATTTTAATGATAATATAAAGTATGAAGCAGTATATTTTTTAACTGAAGATAATGGTTATTTAGATAATAAAGATAAATTAGAAAAAGAATTTAATGACTATAATCTCCATAATAGTTGTAAGTTAGTCATAATGTCCGCCAAGGAACATAAAGATCGAAATAAAATTTTGACAGATTTAGAAATTGAAAACAGATTAATAGATAATTTTTTAAACGAAGAAAAAGATATACGGATAACACGAAACGAATTAGTAGCGAAACTTACCAAATATCAAATCAAGTTAAAATCAGAGAATATAGATAAATTAATTAAGAGTTTTAAAGATAGTAACAGCTATGATAGAGCTGTATCATTATATTATGCTTTAATAAGTATTATTCCATTATCTAATTACACTCAAAGTCATATTAAAGATATTATAATGGCTTATCTTTATAATAATCAAATCTATGAATCTTATAGTATTATTATTAAAGAATATGCGAAACGTAATAAAATGGTTGTATTTAAAGAAATAGATACAATATTTAACAAGATAAAATTTAATAGTGAACATATATACGATATTATTATTCAATGTTGTATATATAATTCTTTTACACAGATTGAAACATTGTTGCCAATGTTAAAAAATATGTCAAAAGATATTAAGTTTTCTACTCAACAAGAAGAAATTCTTACAGAAAAATATAAAAATATGCACTATAGTAAACAAGATAGAACTAATTTTTCAAAAGTTGTTAAATATTTTGACGATAGCATTGATTTGTCTAAAATAGAAATAATAGACCCACCTATATAGAATTATTTACATATATAAAGCACTGAAAATGATGTTAAAGCTATATACCCCTGTACAGTTGTTTTCTATGGGCAACATCTATAATTAGAACTACTAATTCTTCATTATGAACATTACATAAAATTCTATAATTACCAACTATAGCTAAACTCTTTATAATGTAAGAACGACTTCTCTAGCAAAACTACTTTAGCAAAGCCCAAGTTCGCTAGTTACTCCTAGTACCAAATTAAAATAGTTTAGCTATAATAATCGCCAAGATTTTTAAAGAACCTATATTTATATTTTTAGGTGTATTATCATTTTAAATCTTTAAAATACATAAACAAAGATACTGCATGCCAAATATGGGGGCGGGTACCATCACCCCAAGAAATTGGGTAAATTATTTGAGTTAAAACAGGTTTAGCATACTCTTGACCTTTATTCATATAAAAGTGTGATCTATCCATATCTATATATGGGAATGGTTTATTAGTAATATTTGTATAAGTTGCAGATGTATCTACAAATAAGGTATCTATTTCTCTAACACTAATATGTTGTTGCTTCTCTGTAGGCTTTTCAATAAAATACATTAAATTAGCATAGCCACCACTTTGGCAATTTTTATTCCATTTTTCTGCTTCTTTATGCAAACCCAAATGTTCTAGCCCAAAAATAAGCCAATTGGTTTGATAATTCGCCATGTTCCCACCATCTGTTAAGCCTGTTAAGCATTGGTTGCTATCTGCACGATGATGAGCTTCTACAATAATATTGTGAATGAGCTTGCTATTTTTATTGGTTATAAGAGACTGTAGATATAAAATTTGCCCAAGATTATCGGGTTCGCACTCTTTAAGATGATTATAATCGTACATAACATTTATGTTTTCTATAAATTTTGCAATTAAATCTGTACGACCTATAGCTTGTAAAAATAGCCCCACATAAGCATCATCTCTATAATAAGTAAATGGTTTTTTGCCTGTCTTATAGTCATATAATCTAGCATATGGAACACCATCAATAATAGAAAACATTATTTCATTATATAGGGTTTTCATTATTAATGGATATTTATATTTGCTAAAATCAGGAATTATAATTTTACGCCCTGTACCTGCAATTACTTTATTATTAATAAAAACACCACTTTCATTTTCTTTAATTACTGTGGTATTACCATTGCTTTTTATAACTACAGAATAATCGTGTGGGTGAATTTCTACGTGTGAATTGGGAAATTTATATAACACTGTTTTTGTTTTGAAATCTTTTAATGAATCTTTTTCAAATACTAATTTACGACGATTTTCTAGCCCAAAGAAAAATATTGGTTGAATTTTTTCTACTTCTTTTTTTGGGGATTATTACTATATCTACATCATTATTTTTATGGGCAGTAAGAAGTTCATCATGCAAGAGACTTTTTGGGAATAAATTTACAGAAACATTACATTGTTATGAAAGGGCTTTAAACACAAAAATTTTGTAACCAGAATAACATTTTATAAATTGTGTTACAGAACTGTGGGCGAGCTGACCTTCATCCCAATATATCAAATCATTTTTTTGATAAACTGCTTTACTTATTCTAAAAGTATTATATGCTCCAAATAAATTAACAAATATTAAAAAAGATATTAGCCCAGCTGTTACAAGTGTGGCTATTTTTTTTGGCATGCTAGTAATGGTATATATTATTAAAGAGAAAAATGCAACACCATAAACGGGGGAGTATAAATGAGGTTCAGCTGAACCATAAAATTTATGAAATATTACAAAAAATAAACATGATGCAACAATTCCCCAAAATAGTTGTTTGTTTTTAATTTTTTTCAAAGTAAAAAATGGTACAAGAAATAAAATCCCCAACCATTCTGTGTATGGAACTATGTTTCCTACCCATGGAATTTGAAATAAAAATATTAATCTAATAAAATTTATTATATAATTATAAAAATTTAGATAATTACTAATATAACTACCCTCTTCAATCATAATAGCTTTTATAAGAGGTAATATCCAACTTGGGCAACCGTGTCTATACAATTTATTTTGTATCAAAAGAAAAATATTAAATAATAATAAAAACCAACCTGTAAATATAAGGGCATTTTTAAATCTTACTTTCATAGTACTAAATACTTGCCATAATAAAATAGCATAAAAAATAGCAAATATAGATATATAAACTATATTGTTGCCAATTACAAATAATGATAAAGCAAGCAATTCCCAGAGTACATAGCGTTTATACAAAAAAGCATAGGCAAAATATATAAAACATAGCAAAATAGATGTTTGTGTAAAAATAAAGCCTTCCACCATTTGTGAACCATTATAAATCATAGGAAAACTAACAGCTAACATTATGCTAGTTAAAACATTTAGTTTTGTATTTTTTGAGATATATGAAAATAAAAGTGAGAACAAACCAATATTTATGCCTGCAAATACAGCTATAAAACTTCTTAGAAATATTGAAATATTTGTTTTAAGTGGAGCAAATAAATGATAAACACTTTGCTATATTAAAACATAAAATGGGTGTACTTTTGTTCTATAATGATTGGCTTTAATTTTTGTAAAATCCTCAAATACTCTAGGGCTATCACCATAGAATATGTCCATAACCATAGTAATTCGCCAAAAAATCATTATTATTAAAAAGAAAATGCTAGAGAATACCATGATTTTTAGGGCAACATTAATTTCTTTTTTGCCAAAAGTATTACATAACCACGTATAAAATCCACATTTCCACAAGGCATATATGAAAAGTAAAGGCATTATATTAATATTAAGTCTTACATACAAAATCATAAATACTGTTAATATGCTGAATATTTGAACAGAATAATTATTTTTAATAAAATTAAAATTCATTTTTACCATTTTTATTTTTTTAAAATAGTATTGCTAATTATTATTGCTAAATAAACTATATACATCATAATACAAATAGCTAGTACTTTATCGTTATATAAATTATCTGTAGGATCTTCATAGGTAGCCGATTTATCAGATTGTTCTATGTATCTAAATATGCCAAATATTACAAAAATTATGGAATAAATCAATTTATCTCCAAATTTTACAACAATACTTGGGGTAAGACTGTAAAGAGCATAGCTTACAATTGTTGCCCCTGCTAATACACCTTGAAATTTTTCTAATGTGTGTACAGATTGTCCAGATAAAGATTTTCTAGCAGAACTACCATATTTCATAAGCTCTGCCTTACGCTTACTTGAGGCTAAAAATAACGATAAAAACAATGTGAACATAAATAATAATCCAGATGTTTCAACACCAATTGCAAAAGAACCAGCAAAAACCCTTAATATGAAACCAAAAGCAATACAAAATATATCAACTATTGGTATATTTTTCAGATATGTGGAATATAATAAATTAAGAACAATGTACAATGATATACATAGCGCTACTTTTGCATTGCTAAATGTTAATACCAATGCAAAAGATGTAATTAAACATAATAAACAGCAACCAATATGCTGATTTTACCACTTGCAATAGGGCGTTTACTTTTTTTACCGTGTAATGCATCTGCTTTTCTATCTATTATATCGTTAATTATATATATAGAAGATGAGGCAAAACAAAAAGCTAAAAATGCAAATATTGAATATTGAACACTAATAATATTAATAAATTCTAATGAAAAAAATAAAGGAACTAGAACAAAGCCATTTTTTAACCATTGCTTAATTCTAAGAAGTCTTATAAAATCCATATTGCACCCCATAACACAATGCTTGCATATATTCCCGCTATTACATCATCTAGCATTACCCCGTTTGCTGTCATCACTTTTTTATCAAAATAATTGGCAGGGAATGGCTTGGTTATATCAAATAAGCGGAACAGAAAAAATGCTCCTACATATATCCATAGTATTTCAATATTAAACTTACCCATTAGCATGTTTGCCACAGGTAATATTGTTACTAATTGCCCTACAACTTCATCTATTACCACAATAGAGGGGTCGTGTTCGGTATATTTTAAAACTTCTTTAGTGGCAAAAAATCCTATAATATAAAGAAAAATTGCTACACTTAATACCAGCCAAAAACCACCAAAGTAGGCTAATATAAAAGCAAGGGGAATGCAAACCGCACTTCCAACTGTGCCACTAGCAATAGGGAAGTATCCCGCACCTAAGACGGTGGCAATTATATATGATAATTTTTTCAATTTGTAGACCTAAATATAGTGTTTTTTTATTGCTTTTTGGCTATAATTCGTATTAATACTGGGTTATCTTCGCCAACAACCGACAAATTATCTTGCTCTACTGCTTCTATGATAATTAATCCTAAATTTTTAATTTTTGATTTTATATCTTCAAAATTTAAATATCTTCTATAATGGTCAGTAATATTTTCATTGTTACTAATTTTACTGCCTTGATTTAACATAGAATCTTTATCACTTCTAGCTTCTAAAAAGAAATATCCATCTTTTATTAAAGAATTAAATATCCAAGTTAATAGTGAATCTTCACCTTTTCCACTAATTGCATGTAAGCTAAACCTACTATATATATAGTCAAACTTGCCTAAATCTGTCATGGCACACATGTCTTGAGTAGAAAAAGTTAAATTATTATTAGCATACTTTTCATTTAAATAATTAATTTCATCATCAGCGTAATCAATCCCTAAAACACTAATATTGTGCTGAGAAAAATAAATACTATCCCTAGCATTACCACATCCTAAATCTATTAATTTTTTATTTTGCAATAAGTGCTTTAATACATATTTAGCAAAAGTAGAATTTTCTAAATTTATTCTGTGTGTTTTATAATAAGTATTCCAATATTCTCTATCATCTATCTGCATTATTTCTAAACTCTTGTTTTGTTGTTAAAATTATGTTCAGTATTATTTTATAATACCTAGAATTTTTAAAGCTTCCTGGGTTATTTCAGCTCGTTTATTTAAGGTATTAATAGGGAAGTCGTTTGCCGTAGCTTTTACCACATCTATATTCATGGCAAAAACATAGGTTTCATTATTTTTAGTAACCCAACCAACAAACCAGCCTACTGTATCTAATTTGTTATTTGGAACATACCAACCTGTTTTGCCATAAAGTTCCCAATTTTCACCTTGTTCTAGTTTAATAATACTAGCTACATCAAGTTGAATATGCTTAGAATAGGGTAGGTTGCATGTGGCTAATTTTGCTAAAAATTTTACTTGTTCTATAGCACTTATTCTTAAAGAATTATCTACCCAAAAGTTGGTAACATCATTGCCAATTATCATGTTTCCATATTCTATAGTTTTAATATTTGCTTCCATCTGCTTTGTACCGATTTTAGTAGCTAACTGCTGATAAGCAAGGAAGTTAGAAACTTTAATGGCATCTCTTAAGCTTGAGTCTTTCTTCCAAGAATCTAAAAACACCGGTTGATTTTCATATTTGAAAAATACTTCATCTACACTTTTAACAGTATTGCTAGCAAGCCCAATAAGAGAATTAGCTATTTTAAAAGTAGATGCAGGGGAATACTGAATATTAGCACGCTTGCTATTGTAACCCGTAAATGTTTTATTGTTTACATTGTAAATAACTATTGTTCCATTCATTTTTTCTTTTACGAAGAGGTTTTTAATTTGCTCGTTGTCTGTAAAAGATATAGCATATACATTATTGTTAAAATTTAAAAATAGAGCAAAAACAATTAGTAAAAAACAGCATAAAGATGAGTATTTCATTAGACTTTCACTTTATTTATATTTGATTATTTATAATATTATTACTTTTTTTTGCAATAAAGTCTAGCACAACTTTT
>CANHGT010000038.1 GCA_947460385.1 Alphaproteobacteria bacterium | reverse complement strand
TTTAGAAGATTTACCACTAAACTTAGAAAATATGGCACTTACCCCAATAGATGGCAAGGAAAATCAAGTAAAAATCATTGCCAAATTATTAAAAGACGCCAGCCTTATTGTAAATGCAGGCGACCCAGATGAAGAAGGGCAACTATTGGTTGATGAATTGCTTGAGTATCTTAACAATACGAAGCCAGTGAAAAGAATTTTAATAAATGATAACACAAAATCATCAGTGCAAAAAGCACTAGCTAATTTAAAAGACAATAAAGATTTTCAAGGCTTGCGTAATAGTGCCTATGCTAGGGCAATGGCAGATTTTAAATATGGCATTAATTTAACTCGGGGCTTTACTGTAAAAGCTAATAACGGCAGTGTTTTAAGCATAGGTAGGGTGCAAACTCCTATTTTAGGGTTGGTATACAACAGGGAAATGCTTGTAAAACAACATGTTAAACAAATGTATTACAATTTAAAATCAGCAGAAGGTTTTACCCTAGAAATTCCAGAAAATCAACTAGAGAGTGGCTTGTGTTTAAACAAAGATTACATTAATGATGTTAAATCATTTTGTGATACCAATAATCAATTTAAAATTGTTAAGGTATCAGTAAAAAATGAAACTATATCACCACCACTTCCATTTAATTTATTAAAACTACAGGCAGAAGCCTTTAAGCTGTATAAATATAAACCTGATGTAGTGCAGAATATTACGCAAACTTTACGAGAAAAACATAAAGCCATTACTTATAATAGGAGTGATTGCGAGTATTTAAGTGATGAGCATTACGAAATGCGAGGCGACATCATAAAAAGCATTAATAACAATATAAGCATGTTTAAAGATTATAAAATAGATACTAATTTAAAATCTAAAGCATTCAATAATGCTAATATTACAGCCCATCACGGCATAATACCTACTGTAAATAATGTAGATTTTAGTAGTTTAACCAACCAAGAACAAAATATTTACAGTATGATAGCCGAACGCTTTATTTTTCAATTTTTACCAAATAAGGTGGTTGAAAAAACTGAAAACTTTGCTGAAAATATTAGCAACAATGAATACAGCTTTAAAGCAGTATCAAATATTGTCAAAGAAAAAGGTTTTAGTGAGTATCTACAAAATAAAGAACCAGAAACACAGGAGGAGCAACCTAAAATAGATTACAAGGAAGGTGAAACTATCACTTTGAGTGTAAAAGTTGTTGAATCAGCTACCAAGCCAAAATCTTTATATACTCAAGGCACTCTACTAGCTGATTTAAGTTCTGTAGCCAAGTATATAACCGATGTTGAAGTAAAAAAATTAATGCTAAATAAAGACAAAGATAAAAAAGGCGAAAGTGGGGGAATAGGCACACCAGCTACAAGGGCAACAATTTTAAAAAATCTGTTTGACAGGGGATTTTTAGCTGAAGAAAAAGATAAGGTCGTAACAACTGATTTAGGTAAGAACTTTTTAAAAGTTTTACCAAAAACATTTACGAGTGTTGATATGACCGCACTTTGGAGCGAACAGCAGGAAAGAATTAGAAGTGGTGAAATGACAGTTGAGGAATTTATCAACAATATAGATAAATACCTTGAAAATGAAATAGAGATAATAAAAAACACTGAAATAAATGTAGAAGGAGCAGTAAATGGCAAAAAAGATCAATCTAAAACAAAAGCTACAGGCAATAAAAAAGACTGTAAGGATAGTGCTAAAAGTAGCAAGGGCGGTGAACATAATCAAGAAAATATAAAGTGTACTTGCGGGGCTAATTTAATAAAAAGAGCAGGTAAATTTGGTGATTTTTACGGCTGTTCGGGTTATCCGACCTGTAAAAAAACTTATAAAGAACAAGATTTAAAAGGATTAAAATAAATGAAAGACAATGACAACATTAAAAAAAGTATTGATTTTGTTGAAAAATACTATGCACAGAAAAAAATAGATGTGGATATTTTTATACAAGGAGTAAAAGATGATATGTTAAATATTGGCATACGTGTTATTGATGAAGATTTTAAAAGACAATTTTTTTTATGGACAAAAAGATTGCCCGCAGAGCTACAATCAGCATTTCAAAATATAGATAGAAAAACAGTAGTAATGGGAAAAATTATACCTGTTAGTATATATTTAAAAGATCATAAAAAAACAAAACACATCTTAGATCAGTTACTATTAAAAACAAAAAATAAGAAAAGTATAATAGGAGTAAAATAAATGGCAGATATAAAAAGAATATTAAACTTTCAACCTAAGCATAAAACTATGTTTTTAGAAGTTTTTAAGCATTTTATTCCTTATTTTGAAAATCCAGATATAGAAGATTTAGAAATTAACGAATTTGGCAAGCTAACCTTGAGAATGAGGGGTGGCATTAAATTAGAATTAGTTGATGATAATTTTAGTAAATATAATTTACAAACCGTTATGTCATTATGTGGTGAGGTGACAAATCAAATTGAAGAAAATCAACAAATTTCATTAATGTTGCCAATAAATAACTTTAGATTTACAGGGTGCATGGGTAGTTTAATGAAAAGCGGTGTTTGGATATTAATTCGTCTAGATGATGAAGAACAAATAGGAGTAAAACAAATGAGTATAGAAGAAAAAAAACATCAAGAATTATCTAATTTAAGAGGTAGAATGTTTAGAGTAAAGGAGAGGAAAAAAGAAAATTCACCCACTCATAGTGGAAGAATAAAAATAGATAATCAAGAATATTGGATTAATGGTTGGGTAAGTGAAACCAAAGACAGCGGTGAGAAATATTTTTCTTTAAGTTGTTCTAAAGTAACAGAACAAGACCTGCCCGCTAGCAATATAGATGAAATAGATGAGGAAATACCTTTTTAGAGAAAGTAGTAATTAATAAAAAAATAGGAAGAATAATCATGTCAAAAAATATAATAGGATTATTTATTTTTAGTATGTTAATAAGCCAAAGTAATTTAATGGCAAATAAAATAGAAATATTTGAAAATGCCATTGAAAATATAGATGTAAAAATATCATACGGTAATTTTGTATCTATAGATTTAGACAATGAAATTCAAGGGCTTATAAACATAAATAACAACAATATGGAGGTAAGAAAATTAAATAATAAATCTATTGTTATTTCTTTGCACAATAACAATGTACCTGTGAATGTGGGTAAAATTATTATTAGTGATAGTGCTTGTAATAAATATAGTATTAATGTGCTTTTAGATGGTAATCAAAAACAAAAAGATACCACAATATCAAAAATCTAGTGTTTACAAGGTCTTATAACTTAAATTTTTTTCATCTTGTAAAATATTATCAAATATAGTTTTTTATAATAATATAAATCATTACAAAGCAATGAAAAACCCTATAATGTGTAGCATTACCTTGTATTTTAAATATCAAACCATGATTAAACAATTTAGAACATTACAATACTAACAATTATATATAGTAGACAGATTAAGACTCATTTATTATTAGAATGCTATGCTTATTAACATTGTTTTCATGTTGATTAATTGCATGAATTATATATAATATCAATTGAATATAAGTTAAAATAAGATTTTTAATATAAGGTTGTATTTCATGAAAAAATTATTTGTATTAGGCGGTCTACTATTACTAGGAGCCTGTACTTTTACTAAGCCTGTAGCTTTTGTAAACAATATACAAAATAATAAAATAGGTGAGTCTTGTGAAAAGGGATTCTTAATGTTTCCACCATTAGTTGGCTCTAAAATTAGTATTGAATTAGCTAAGGCAAATGGCAACATTAAAAATATTTCTTCTGTACAAGATACAATGGACATGTACTTTATATGGTATGAGCATTGTATTGTAGTATATGGTGAATAATATAGCTACTTCTTTATATTTTGACAACGTTGTCGTTTCTCCCGTATTGTTGATGAAACTACACTTCGCCTGTTACTCTTAGTGTTGCATGACGATTATTTAATAATTTAAGTCATGTTTCACTAGTTTAAGTTGCTAAACAATAATTTTTTCAATAGTTGCTATGCAACTTTCATGTCAAAATAAAATAAGTGAGCTATATGTTTATTTCTGTATATAATTTACAAAAAAAAGACTATCTTAATTAGATAGTCTTTTTTTCAAGCTGGGTAAATTTAAACCACTTTACTTTTGTGGGTTAAGATTTATAAAAGGCATTGCTCCACCACCTGTATACTGTGGTAGTTTGCCGTCCCATTTTTGTACCGCTTCATATTCAATTAATGATTTATTTGTTTTTAAGGCATTAGATTTAATACGCATAGCTTCTGCTTCTGCTTCTGCTGATATCACTTGCTGTTTAGCTTCTTCCATAATTTTTACCGTATTATTTTTAGCCTTAATAGCATTTTGAGTAGCTATTTGTTTTTCTTCAATAGATTTTTCAAAAGCATCGGAATAATCTATATTAGTTAACGAAAATGTTGAGAATTTTAAAAACTCTTTATTTAAAGACTTACTTAAAATCACTCGCATTTCATCTACTGCCTTATTACGATTTTCAACAAGCTTATCTGCTTCCCATTTACCAACAACATCTTTAATTGCTGTTTCTAAAATTGGGGTTATTAGTCTATCTGTATAGTTTACACCAACTGTTTGGTACAACTTATTTACATTATCGCCATTTATTGTATAGGTTATTACTACTGTTAATTGGGCTAATTGAATATCTCGGGTATATGTAGATAAATTAATTTCTTCACGTTTTTCCCTAGTGTCTATATCTACCACTTGGGCAAATGGATTTAAAACATGAAGCCCTTCAGTTAGTATTTCATTCTTAACATTTCCAAACACTACAACCACACCTTTGTGTCCTGCTGGCACCGAATGAATAGAGGCAAATATCCCTATGCCAAACAATAGTGCAACTGCTACCATTAATATTAGCTTAATATCATTGTTTATCATTGTATTTTCTCTTCTTGTTTAATATTTTTTTATTAGTTAAAGCACTACATTAACAGCACTATACAGCTTTATTATAGTGCTATTGTTACAGCAATACAAATTAAATATTTTTTATAAGCTTTTAATTAGAAGCAAAGATTGTTGTGCTTTATAAATATCATATATATCTTTCACTCTTGATTAATAAGAATATATATGATAAAGTACAACCCTTAATAGAATTTCATGCACATTGAAAACATAAGGTACTCACAATGAATAAAATATTTGTAAATATAATTTGTCTATTTATTCCTATTAAAAAAATAAGAGTGAATACTAGAAACAAGCTTTTAAACAATATAACCTTAGAAACATTAACTAATATAAAGCAATCTCTACAACATTTAGAAGCTTTGTTCATGGCAAATAAAAAAGTGCTTTTAAATTTAACAAATCAGCTTATAGATATTGGTAAAATAAAAAATTCAACCGATAAAATACATTGGTTAAGCAGTGATATAAGCAATATAAAACTTAATACATTAAGATTCCATGAATTTTTAGGGGTTCAGGAATCTTTAACCCAGTATGGTGTTAGAAAAATCAATAAAGATAATTTAGAGTTATTTTTTAAATATAAAATCTTAGATGATGTTCGCTGTAATGTCTTTGATTCAATTATTAATGAGGTAATTCATTCTAAGGGTTATAAATTAAAAGACTCAATTATTTTTGCAGATAACGATATAGTAATTGATATGGGAGCTAATATTGGTATTTTTAGCATATATTTAGCCAAAAAATATCCTAATATTAAAATTTATAGTTTTGAGCCAGGGCAAGAAAATTATGAATTGTTATTGGTCAATATTAAATTAAACAATGTTAAAAATGTATTTCCTATTCAAAAGGCGGTTGGTAATTATAATGGTAAAACTACCATAGAACAAACAACTTCTTGGGGAGCTTTAGCAAAAGAGCTAATTCAAGATAAAAGTTTATTAGGAAGTCAGTTTCTGGTTAATGAAGTGAGTAATTATTCTTACAGCCAAAATGCTAATATTGTGGAAATGATCACTTTTGACAAAGTTTTTGAATTATTAAATATAGAAAAATGTAAATATTTAAAAGTAGATTGTGAAGGTGGTGAAATAGGGTTGCTTAACACTACCATTTTCAATAAAGTTGAATATGCCACAGTGGGCGTTCATTTTCATAATGAAACAAACGAGCAAATATTTGACATTTGTAAAAAGCATATAAGTGAAAATAAGCTTGAATTACAAGTGGGTTAAGTTTATTATTATACCATAAATAATATGTAATTAAATTAAGGTATTATATGATTAAAAGTAAATTATGCAGTTGTGATGAATGTTCAGTTGGCACATACAAACAAGAAGATTTTGTGGCTGATTTATCTCATAAGACTAAAGAGTAAAATCTACAAATACTTAATGATATAAATCATAAATATCCTATAGTTGATGAACTTTGTACAAATCATTTGGCTTTATTCCATTTTATGACAGATGTACAATGTAGTATAAATTATAAGAAATTAATATTAATAGAGGAGGGCTGGGTAACTTATTTTCGTTGTATTAATAATTCAGTTGTTTTTGATGAAATATACTTAATTAATCCATCTTTTTTCAATAAATTAGAAAGAAAAAAATATAATATTAAACAAATAAATATAAAATTATTACAAAATAATTTAGCAAGCCCTACTATTAAAGATAATTCCATTGTCTTTTGTTCTGGATTTATGTTTGCTGATATTAATTTTCAAGAGTATAAAAATATATTATATGAAGAAATAGAATTTATAAAAAAACTACAAAATTATTTTAATTGTACAATATATTATAAAAAGCATTATAAGAGAAAACTTGAATAATATTGAAATTATAGATTGTGATTACCCAATAGAAATAATTTTGCATAATAAAATTAAATGTATAGTTGCTTATTTTAGTACATCTTTGTTAAGAGCAAGCAGTATTTTTAATATTCCAGCTTATGTTTATAGTAGTTCATATCTTAATATTATGACTCCTAATCAAAACAAACTAGAAAACAAAGTTCAATTTTTTTATCCTAATATTAATGATTTTATCAATAATAACCCTAAAAAATTAATTTTAAAAAGCTTTTTTTATAAAAAATATAAAAAAGCTAAAAAAATTAATAAAGTTATATCTATATTGAATCCTAATAATACACAAAATGAAATTGATCAAGTTGTTCATTCAAAGAAAAAACAATCATTTATAAAGCTAGTATTACTAAAATTATTCAATCGCTAATATATATAAATACTATATATTATTCAATAGTATTTATTTAAAAGTATAGTTGATTTTGAAGTTTACGTTCATTGGTATAATCTAAACTTATTCATAAAGAAGAATATTTTTTTGGCTAAATTTAGTGTTACTATATTATCTCTTTTTTTATATTAATAAACAAAAAAAACCGTGTACAACTTTTACAAATTATACACGGTTTATATAGTAACTTAACTTTTATTGTTCAACAACAACTCTTGATTTGTTATATCCTAATTTTACTAATTTGTTTTTTACTTGAATGGCATCATTAATGCTACCATATGGTCCTACTCTTAATCTTAAAATATCGCTTCCATTAACATCTACTTTTTGTAAGCTTACAACACCTACATCGCTTAAAGATGCTACTTCAGAACGTACTTTTTTATTATTTTCACTAAAAGCTCCAACTTGTACAAAAACTCCTCGTGGTAAGTAAGATTTAACTTTTTGTGGTTCGGTTAAATTTACATTTTTCATTTCTTGGTCATTACTATCTTGTAGTATTGAAACAGTATTATTTAAAGGTTCATTGGTATCTGCACTATCAACTAAACTACTATTTTCTAGCATAGGTATTTCACCCTTGGTAATACGTGGTGTATCAGATGCTTGTTCTAATTGTAATTCTGGCTCTTTGCTAGCTACAGCATGGGCTACAGGAATATCGTTGCTTGCCACAGGAGTAGCTGGCATTGTTGGATTAGCTGGCAATTCTTTTTTTGCTGCTGCTAATTTTATATCATTCTGTTTGTTGATTTCTTTAGCAGCTTCTTTAGAAATACCTGATAACAACTTAATTCTTACTTGGGTTGTACCATTTTCTTTAAATCCTAAAAGCTCTGCAGTGCGTTTTGATACATCTAGTAGTCTACCACCTGCAAAAGGTCCTCTATCGTTCACTCGTACAATAATTTGCTTGTTATTATCTAAATTAGTTACTTGTACAAATGAAGGCATTGGAAGCACTGGGCTTGCTGCGGTTAATTCGTTCATATCAAAAATTTCACCATTGGCAGTTAATTGACCATGAAATTTATCGCCATACCATGATGCAAGACCAACAACGTCGTACTCTTCTGGATTTTTTGGATTATATTTAATTCCTTTGATTTCATAAGGATTACCTACTTTAACCATTGGAACTGCCTTGGCATCTGGATTATTATCTAGTGCTGTAGTTAAAGGTTTGAATGGTGCAGAATATAATAAAGAGGTTAATAGGCTGAATGTAATTGTAGCTGTAGCTATCTTATTGTGTGTTCTCATTTTAACTATCCCAAATTTTTATTTTTTTTATTTTTTAAAACATATTAACTAATTAGAAACAATTATTAATTAATTATTAATAATGTAATCTTAAAAGGTTAACAAAAGGTTAATTTTTAAAAAGTAAGTTGAAAATAGTTAATTTTCATTTTGAATGAAAGCTATATTTTCATTGATGTATTAATTTTTCTTTAAAATAAAAATTAATAATTGTGTACAAATAGTAAAGATTTCCTTGTTAATATCTTCTTAATAAATATGAAAAAATATATTTTAAATAAAATATTCTATTTTTTTGCTCTAAATTATCTTTAATATCTGTATACGGTTGTTTTTCTAGCTTATTAATATAAAATTCGGCAAATAAATTAAGGGTTAAAAACGTGTTTAGCTTTAGGTTAAAGCTTGTTTTAGTGCGTGATTCTTTAATAAATGATTTTGCTTTTATAATTAGGCTATTAATATTTTTTTGTTTGATGTCATTAATATTTTTAGATACTGATTCTGCTGTATATATTAAAGTGTAAATATTTCTTTGTTGATTAAAATTCGCATTGCGGATAATACCTACTATGGCAAAAGCTGTGCCTGTAGCTATTATTTTATCTTTATATTTTTCTGGGTTCTTAATTAGTACCTGTGCAAGAATCCACCATAACAAGCCTCCTGTATTTTTAGCATAACTTATTAAATCTTCTTCACAGCTAAATGGAATAGGATTCATATCTATATTTTTTGTTTCAATTAATAAAAGAATATTGTATAAATCTATATTGTATTTATTGCAAACATGCTTAACCTTTGAGATATTGATAGAATCACCATCACTTTGTAAGGCACTTATAAACCACTGTAATTTTAATTGATAGGCTTCATAATTTTTGGATCTTAATGCACTATAGCTGATATTTTTATATAAATCATAAAGAATCTCAAAATCTTCAAGATTATTTTTATTGCATAAATAGGCACATAGTGTTCTTTCATCTATATTAGATATGGATATATTTTTTTTCATTTGTTTGTCTTAGTGATTTAGTAGTATAATAAAGATAGTATACATTGAGTATATAATTTTTATTAATTGAATCAAAAAAATAATTAAATAGGATAAAATTATGACTTTTAAATTAGATAATTTACCTTTTGCTTTAGATGCTTTAAATCCGTTTATGTCTTCAGAAACACTTGAATATCATTATGGTAAACATCATCAAGCTTATGTTACCAACCTTAATAATTTGCTAGAGACTTCTACCCTTAAAGGTGAAACTTTAGAAAATATTATTAAAGCCACATACGATAAAAAAGATTCTGCACCTATTTTTAATAATGCTGCACAACATTTCAATCATATTGAATTTTGGAACTCTTTAAAAAAGAATTCTGATTCTAAGATTCCTGAAGCAGTAAATACAGCTATTGTGAAAGATTTTGGTTCATTTGATGCTTTTAAGGAACAGATGATTAAAATGGGTACAGGGATATTTGGTTCGGGTTGGCTTTGGTTGGCTAAAGATAATAACGACAAACTAGAGATTTTACAATCTCCAAATGGTGTGAATCCTTTAGCTTTAGGTAAGAAAACTATTTTAGGTTGTGATGTTTGGGAGCATAGTTATTATATAGATTATCGTAACAAAAGACCAGATTATCTTAAAGCTTGGTTTGAAAATTTAATTAATTGGGAATATGTAGAACATAAAATTAAATCTTAGATATTTAAAACAAAGGGAAAGGGGATA
Organism: Alphaproteobacteria bacterium; assembly: GCA_947460385.1. Classification (GTDB taxonomy): domain Bacteria; phylum Pseudomonadota; class Alphaproteobacteria; order WRAU01; family Hepatincolaceae; genus CANHGT01. Next base: position 1,030 of record CANHGT010000038.1, on the reverse strand, counting down.
TATCGCTAATTCATTTAATGGTTATCTGTATAGCTTCTTCCCTTTTCTTTTTATATAAATCGTTATGATATTTTGAGTTATTCAGTCTTATATATCAAATAAACTTCTATATTTATTTTATTACTTTGTTTTTCAAATTCCTTTATCTTATTAAAGTTCTCTTTGTACGTCTACCTTTATATGTAAATTGATGATACTTACATTTATTAAGCTTTGCATAAGTTTATGATTATGGTTTTTCTGGGCTGTTAGTTTTTGTCTTTTTACATAAGATTATTAATTTAATTATTATGATGGCTTGCATAAGCTTAAGTGCTTCCCATAATAGTAACTAAGGCAATTTGCGTGTTAAGAGTTGCTAGTGTAAAGATGTCCTAATGCTAATTGTTTTCTATAATACAATCTCGTTGAACATCTTTACTGTACTTGCCTTATAGCCTTGTGCCAAAGTTTAATAAGAATCTTTGCTCTTTGTCGGTACTCTGTTTGATTATTGGTATACCATAATCTATAGATATTACCCCAGTAGGTGCTTTCCACGATAGCCCAAAACCTAAACTTGATCTAAGTTTTGCATTATCTATAATATCTGGATTTGTTGAGTAATCTGTTACCATGCCCCAATCGTTGAACAAGTGAAATAATAAGCCATAATTACCAACGCCCGGCACAGGAACATCTATTTGAAAAGATGCTCTATACATAAACATTCCACCAATACTCTCACCTGTTAGCATATCGACGGGTCCAATACCACCTTGTGTACTGCCTTCTGAAAAGCCTCTTAAAGTAGCACCGCCCATGGTAAATTTATCAACTATATTTACTTTGTTATCAAATAACCCAGTAATATTTCCTGTAGAAAGTAAGCTAGAAAATACTATTTCTTCATATATACTGTAGTACCAAGTTAATTTAGCAACATTTTTTATATAGTATGTATTGCCAAATACTCCCGCATATTCGGTGTATAAACTTGAATCAAATCCTTTTGTTGGATACAAGGCATTGTTTCTTCCGTCATAAGATA
>CANHGT010000037.1 GCA_947460385.1 Alphaproteobacteria bacterium | reverse complement strand
TACTATGATTTTCCTTTTAATCGCAACGATATAATTTTATTTGGTAAAGAAACATCAGGACTACCAAGCTATATTCATAATCTTACCCCGTATAAAATCTTTGTGCCCATGCAACTTGGTAAAAGATCTTTAAACATTGCAGTATCTTGTGGTATTATTGTGTCTGAAGCAATTAAGCAATTAAATATTATTTAACTTCTTGCATTTGTTTACTTTCGTTTGTGTTGCTATTAAAAAATGAATATTTTAACTGTTTTAGCGGACCTTTAACATAAAATTTTAATTGTACTAGTTTATTTTTACCATCTTGATTATTAATTAAAGTTCTAATAATTGGTAGGTTGGAAATGATGCTATTTGCCCCCCATATTGGAATAAAATAGCCATCTAATGACAAATATTTCTTATTGTAATCAAAATATCCTGTCATTTCTCCACCCATAAAATTTCCATTAAGTGATAATGTATTAATATCAAAAATCCAATCCTTTTCTTTAAAAGAAATGATTCCACTAGAAAATGGCACACCTACAGAAAAATCAGATATATATAAATACCCGCTACTAGAAACATGTGATTCTCCCTTTTTATCTAAATATCGCTCTAACACAATATTACTTTCTATAATACCATTATCTACCTCTTTACTAAAATTTAAAAATTTTAATAAATAACCAACATTATAAATATTCAAACCTAAAATAGAGGTATCTTCTTCATAAACTACAGCACTTTTATTTTTAGAACGAATATAAGTGTTAATGTGCATGGAATGTAACTTATCTTCTACTACATTTAAGTCCATAGATAGATCGTTTAACATAAATTTACCATTTTGTACTTTGTTGGCTTTAACACTTATATTATAATTTTTAAAATCACTGCTGTCTTTTTTTATAATATCTGCATGATAATCAACATTATCAGATAAACTTATATCTTTATCTGTGCTTTGTAACCAGTAAGAAACATCTATATAGTTTATGTTTAAATTAGCACTCAAGTTATTAGAGCTTTGTATTACTATGCCATATAAATCTATCTTATTCTTAATTTTTAAACTATTAAACTGAATCTTATGATAATCTCCTTTAATATATCCTCCCATATCTACATTGAAATCATCGCTAATAACAGTAATATTATTTATACCAATTGAATTATCATTATTATAGTAAATCATCCCCCTGCTACTAAAATCATCACCCTGATTTTTACTGTAATTAAACATTTCAAGCTTAATATCTGAATCTTGCATATCTACATTATAATTAATAATATGCTGTTCACCAACTTTATTGCCGATTAAATTTATACTCATTAACCCTTTCATATCTTTAGAAAGAAAATCAGGAATAATTTTCATGTATTTTAAATTGCCAGATATAAAATTGTTACTGATTAGGCTATAACGTTGTATGATGTTTTCAGGGTCGTACCAATTATAAAGTACATTAATATTCAAATCACTTTCTAAGTATCTTCCAGATCCTACAAGGGTCAATTCATCTAGATTGGCTTTAATGATGCCTTTAAAATCATGCATTGGTATGCCATTAAAAGCATTGCTATATGTGGCATTTACTATTTCTGCCCTAAGATCCATTTTTAATATTTTAGATAATTTAAAATCAAATAATAAATCTAATCCTCCTGAAACATCTCCAAGCAAGTTGTTAATTGGTAGTTTATATTTATCTACATAATTGAAAGGCTGATTGTTTAAAAAATCTAAAGTATTCCTTATATTTCCATTTAACTCTAAATTTATTTGCATATTCTCATTGGCTTGACTAGGATTATCACTGCTATTATAAAATTTTATTAATCCTTTATTAGAATTAATTTTTCCTGAGCGGGCATTTTTATATGAAATTTTAAATTCTAGCTCATCATAATCTAACACAACATCTTTACTTAAAGCAGATGGCAAACCATCTAAATAAGTAACATTTATATTATCTATATTCACCCTGCCATTAATATGTTTTAATTTCATAGGTTTATCTTGATTTTTCACCAATGAAGCTTGTAAAATACTAGATGAAACATGCCCTTCATTTACATTTTTTACAACCCATTGACGCAGAGGCTTATATAAATTCGTGGGCCAATTTTTTTTAATATCTTGTGCAGACACATCATAAGAATCAATTACTAAATCTGTAGTTAAAGTTCCTGAATCTTCAACGACCTTTACATTTATAGAAGATTTGTTTTTATCTATTTGCACAATGCTATTATAGATGTTGAGTTCATGATTATTTAAGTTATATTTTAAACTACCTTGTAAATTACTAATATTAGTTTTTAGTCCTAATTCTACATTTTTAATAACACTACCTTCTTTAAAATTTATTTGAAAATTATCCATAACAATAACATTGTTAATATTTGTATATTGCACATTAGTTTTAATGTTATTAAATTTTACAGGCTGTATAAAGCTAGCATAGGCTAATGTACCAGAACCTGATGAAATATTCATAGAAATATTTTGATCATTGCTTTTTAAGTTATGATTATAAACCATATTTATATCAAGCAATGTATCTAAGGTTAAATTGTTGCTAAGCTGATTTTTAGACACAACAGGTAAAAAATAATTTAGAGTATCTTGGCTAGAAATTTTATTAATATTTAATCTGCCCGATAGCATGTTAGTAGAATCAAGTTGCAAATTAGATGACATTACAGAATTTTTATCCTGCTTATTATTAAAAAACAAATTTGCGACAATGTTAATGCTAAAAAATGCTTTATCTATAATTTGAACATTATTAATATGCAAATTAATATTCTTTTGATTAAGAGAGTTTAAAACAATGTAAGAGTTATCTAAAGATATTTCATCTAACTGCGATAGTACATCTATACTTTTCTTTACTTCTTTCAAAAAAGAGTAATAATCTTTATTGGTATATGACTTAGATTTAACAACTGTAGTGATATTGCTAGAGTTATTAGTATTTTTATCAAACTTAGAGATTTCAAATAGATAACCTGTTTCGTTTTCCGATAAAATAATTTTAACCCCCGAAATAAATAATTTTCTAAGATAGAACTTACGCTCTTTAATAATAGACAATAAGCTAGGATAAATACCTATTTTATCTAAAAAAATACTACTTGTTTGAGTGCCATATGTAATATTTTTAATAAGAATTAAAGGCTTTTTCAATTCTAAGTTATAAGAAAAAGCAATGGAACCAATTTGTATGCTTTGCCCTTCTGTAAAATATTGGGGATAAGTTTTTTTAATGATACTAGAAACAGCATCAGATAATAAAGGCACAGGTATTTCAAAGGTCATGAAACAAAACCATATCATAAAAATATAAAAGAAAAAGCTTAAAACCCATAAAGCTATGCGTTTAAACCACCAGCGAATACCCGAAACTTGTTTTTTAAGCGTTGCCATTATTTTACTATTCTATAAATCTATAATTAATAATGTATTGTAACACAAAACTAGAACTTTAATCAAGTTTGTGATAATACTGCCATAATAAAATCATCTATGTCGCCATCTAGCACATCTTTGGTAGAGGAACTTTCAAAATTAGTGCGATGATCTTTCACTAAATTATATGGGTGTAAAACATAAGAACGAATTTGCGAGCCAAAATCAATGGCTTTTTTACCACTATGAATATTTTTTTTATCAACTTGTTTTTTAGAAAGTTCTAAATTAAAAAGCTTAGACTTTAATAAATCCATTGCCATTTGCCTATTGCGATGCTGTGAACGATCGTTTTGGCAAGTAACCACAATGTTAGATGGTATATGAGTAATACGAATAGCACTATCTGTGGTATTTACGTGTTGTCCACCTGCCCCTGATGACCTGTATGTGTCTATTTTTAAATCTTTATCTTGAATATCAATAAATATACCCTCACTAAGATCAAAATAAACATGAACCCCCGCAAAACTTGTGTGTCTTTTGCCATCTGCATTAAATGGAGACATTCTTACAAGCCTATGAATCCCAGCCTCAGTTTTTAAAAATCCATATGAATAAAGCCCCTCTATTTTTAAAGTAGTAGACTTAATTCCTGCCACATCTCCCCTGCTTTCATCTAAAATAGTAACAGAATATTTACGTTTTTCACACCATCTTACATACATACGCAACAACATAGAGGCAAAATCTTGGGCATCAACCCCACCTGCCCCAGCATGTATTTCTAAATAACAGTCATTTTTATCTTCTTCATCTGTAAAAAGCTGTTTTATTTCTTCTTGTTTAACAACCTTAAATAATTCTTGTAAATTAGCTAAACATTCTTGTAAAATTAAGGAATCATTCTCTTCTTTAGCTAATGCGTAGATATCTTTTAAATTATTGAAATCACTATAAATTGTAGTGTATAAGTTATATGTGTTTTTATACTCACTATGCTTTTTTAACAACGCTGTTGCCTTGTCTTTATTATCCCATAAACTATCCAGATTAATTTGTTCCTCTAATAGTCCCATCTCATTAGCAATTTTAATAAGGTCAAACCCTCCCCCTTAAAATAGATATGGTACTTTCTATTTTGTTGAATAATTCTTCTAAAGATAATACATTAATATTTATCATTAATACTCCAATTTGGTTAAATCTACATGAGACGAAAAGCGACAAAGTTGTCAAAATCTAAAAAATAATATTAATATAGCTAATTTTTTCTTTTGATACTAGAAGCTTAAGGCAATATGTAGTGTAATCTACATGAGACGAAAAGCGACAAAGTATTCAAAAGATAAAAATTAGCTATAACTCTATATTTGAAAACGGCAAAATGTTATTTAATACTAGCAACACTTCCTGTAATAATGCAAACCTGTTTGCCTTTATTTCACTATTTTCACTTTGATTAATTATTACATTGTCTAAAAAGTTATCTAGTACCTTACTAATTACTAAAGATTCTGTTATTGCCTGTGCATAATTGTTATAAGAGATATAATCTTTAATGATTTTTCCACTAGATGCTAATACCTCATACAAGCTTTTATCATGCTCACTTTCTAACAAATCTTTTCTTAACAACTGTTTTTCTACAACATTTTCAGCATTCAGTATATTATCTGCCCTTTTATATAATTGCATAATTTTTACAACTTCAGGCTGTTTTAATAAATCTGTAAACAATAAAATAACTTTATAAATTTTAATAATATTAAATTCTTTATTCTTAATAAGTACCGCATTAATTAAGCTATAATTATAACCTTTATCTTTTAAATAAACGATAAATCTATCCATAATAAAGTTAGATAAATCTAACTCTAAAAAATCATCTAAATTAATTTCAATTTCATAATGTAAAATAATTCTAATAACACCTAAAGCACTACGTCTTAATGCAAAAGGATCTTTAGAACCTGTAGGTTTTTTGCCTATTCTAAAAAATTCTATCAGAGTGTCTAATTTATCTAGCAGTGCAAGTTTGCCTCCTAAAATTGTACTTGGCACACTCTCATTATTGCCTTGTGGCTTATAATGATCTTTAATTGCCATAGCAATATCTACATCAACGCCATCATGCAAAGCATGGTAGCTTCCCATTATTCCTTGTAATTCAGGAATTTCAAATACTGTGTAAGAGAGTAAATCGTTCTTATATAAATCACATAATAATTCTTGATTCTCTTTAAAAACATTAATAAATAAATCTTTAACTCTTTCTTTCTTATCATAAATGGAACCTAAGCCTTCAAAAAAATTAATTTTTTCTAACTCATTTACTTTATCTATTAAAGGATTTTTTAAATCATTTTCATAGAAAAATAATCCATCTTCTAGGCGTGCTACTAATACTTTTTCATTGCCTAAAATAATTTCTTGTCCATTGCTTGGGGTAAGTAAATTAGATACAATAATAAATTTATTAGATAATGACCCATCTAGCTGATACAGATTAATGTAACGTTGATTCTTAACCAGAACATTAACCATTAATTCATGGGGTAAATTCATATATTTGCTTGGAATAGTTCCAGTGTAAAGAACTGGATACTCGGTTAAATAGGCTAATTCATCAAGCAATGGCTGATTTTTATGCACTTCTAAATTGTGCTTGTTAGCTACTGCAGTACTTTGTTCTATAATAATGTTTTTTCGTTTTTCAAAATCTAACACAACATAATTAGCTTCTAAGAAAGTAAAATAGTCGTTAATTGAATTAATTTCATAATTTTTCTGCCCCATAAAGTAATGCCCGCAAATACTTTTGTTAGCTTTTAATCCAAAAATATTAACATCTAATAGGTGTAAAGAAGTATCTTCATAAACTGCCAAAACATTACGAACAGGTCTAGCCCAAACACTACCACAGCTATGCCATTTCATAGAGCGTTTAAAAGAAAGCCCAGACAATGATTTTTGTATGATTGTTGGCAAAATATTTTGTAATGTTCCGCCCTTTGTAATAAGGTTAAAAAAATAAAAATCACCTTTTTCGGTAGTTTTAACAACGCACTGTTCTAAGGTAAGATTATAAGTTTTTAAAAACCCTGCAATAGCTTTTTCATTTGCCGTTGTTGATGGACCTTTTTTTTCCTCATAATTATCATCAATAACATCAGGCAGTCCATCAATATCAAGCACAAGTCTTACTGCTGTTGAGTATACTGAAATATTATTAAAACTAATATTGTTGGTTATTAAAAGTTCTTGCCAAACATTATAAAAATCATCGTGTATTTTTTTTTGTAAAGAGTAAGAAATTTCTTCCGTAAAAATTTCTAATAAGAGTCTAGACATTAATAGCCCTTTAAATATTTAGTTAGTTTGTTTGTTTTGTTGAAGTTTTATATACAGTTCACAACATTTTTTTACTAAATCACGTATTTTATTAATAAACAATGCTCTATCATTTACCCCAAGCACTCCTCGTGCATCAAGCAAGTTAAAGATTGCAGAAGATTTAATAGCATAATGATAAGCAGGATATACCAATTTTGTTTCTATAAGCATATTGCACTGCTCTTGCATCATTTCAAACTGTTGTAAAAGATGTTCAACCTTAGCAATTTTAAAATTAAATTCAGAAAATTCTTTTTCACTTTGTAAATAAATATCACCATAACTTAAACCAGAATTGATATTGTATGGCAAGTTATAAACATTATCACAACCTAAAATGTACATGGCAATACGCTCAAGTCCATAGGTGATTTCAACAGGAGTTTCTTTGCATTCCTGCCCACCCATTTGCTGAAAATAGGTAAATTGGGTAATTTCCATGCCATCACACCAAACTTCCCAGCCTAAGCCCCATGCTCCTAGTGTTGGGCTTTCCCAGTCGTCTTCTACAAAACGAATATCATGTAAAGATACATCTATACCTAAATGCTTTAAACTATTAATATAAAGATCTTTAATATTGCTAGGTGCAGGTTTCATCATTACTTGAAATTGAAAATAATGCTGTAGGCGATTAGGACTTTCACCATATCTGCCATCAGTTGGTCGCCTACATGGTTGCACGTAACAAGCATTAAATGGAGCTATATCTAACGCTTTTAGTGCCGTTGCAGGGTGAAATGTTCCCGCACCCATCTCTAAGTCATAAGGCATTAACAAATTACACCCAACAGAAGACCAATACTCTTGCAATTTTACAACAAGACTATTAAAATCTTTAATATTATTATTCATTACAAACCTAATTAACAATTGCAATACATTACTAATTTATATAAAAAATTGATTTTTCATATAAAAGATATTATACTATAAAAATTAAATATTTATTAAATAAATCAATGAGGTTTTAAAAATGACTGTAAAAGTACCAAAAGTTGCACCTGAGGGTTATCCATTTATCATTATTTTTGCGTTAGTAACAATTGTTTTATTTGTTGTTTCTTCTACCTTAGGTTGGCTTGGTCTTATTCTAACATTTTGGTGTGCCTCATTTTTTAGAGATCCCGAAAGAACAACTCCCGTTCATGATGATTTAGTTATATCTCCTGCTGATGGGCTAATTTTAAAAATACATGAAGTTAATCCTCCTGAAGAAATTGGTATATCTGATAAAATGATTAAAATATCTATCTTTATGAACGTTTTCAATGTGCATATTAACAGAATTCCTTGTAATGGAACTTTAGAAAATATTAATTATATTCCAGGTAAGTTTTTTAATGCTTCTTTAGATAAAGCAAGCACCGACAATGAAAGACAGATTTTCACAATGAATACAAATACAGGGCATAAAATAGCGTTTGTTCAAATAGCAGGTTTAATAGCTAGAAGAATTGTTAAGCCTTTTGTTGGCGAAAATGCAGAAGTAACTTCAGGTGAAAAAATTAGTTTAATAAGATTTGGATCAAGGGTAGATTTGTACCTTCCTTTAGGTACAAACATTTTAGTAGGCGAAGGTCAAACAACTTTAGCAGGAGAAACAATTATTGCCGACTTAAAATCTACGGCGAAGAGTGAATTATCTTACCAAGTATTTGATAGGGCAACACCTGATATTAACCAAAGGTAAGTTTATTGAAATGGAAAAAAAGACACTTAAACTACAAATGATGATTCCTAGTTTATTCACTATTTGTGCTTTTTTATTTGGTTTAAATGGAATTAGGTTGGCAATCTTAGGTGATATCAAAGGAGCAATATTTTCTATAGGAGTATCAGCAGTTTTAGATCTTCTAGATGGGCGTGTAGCAAGAATGCTAATGGCTAATAGTCAATTCGGTGCAGAACTAGACTCACTCAGCGATGTTGTTTGTTTTGGAGTAGCTCCTGCATTTATTGTTTTATTCTCACAAGATTTTTACAATAATTTTCTTTATTTAGGGGTAAGCTTCTTTGCAGTAGGTTCATTATTAAGATTAGCTAGGTTTAATGTGGTACAAGATTATCCAGAATATTATAAAGACTTTTTTGTAGGTGTTCCTACACCTGCAGGTTGCATTGTTGCATTGTTGCCATTATCCTTTGGCAATGCTTTTGATATTCTAATAAACTCTACTTTTTATTCTATTTATTTGATTTTTATTGGCTTTTTAATGATAAGCAACATACCTACATTATTGCCAAAGTCAATACGAATTAGTAAGAAGTTTATTCCATTCTTATTTTTAATATTTGCTTTTATGCTTGCTTCAATAGTAATATATACATGGTTATTTATTACCTTTATAGGCTTTGCATATTTTATGAGTATAATATTTACATATAAATCTTTTGTGAATAAAAAAAAGCAATTGAAAAAATTATAAATCTACAAAAATATGAATAAAGTGTTAAATTATTATTTGCTATATTGATAAATATATGTTAAGAATATTTGAATAATAAAATTTTGATTGGGAGCTTTTTTGAAATGCTAGGCAATATTACCAAATTTTTTTCTCTATCTTTGGTTAATTTAAGTGTGTATGATATTGTAATTATTGTTATATTTGCATTATCTGTAATTATAGCACTAATTTTTTTCCTTTTTGTATTGGCTACAAAAGTAAGAAAATTAGACAAAGATATGTTAGACCAAAATCATAATTATGTATCGCACGACAAGGCAATACTTAATAGTTTAGATGTTATAATAGATAGACTTCCCCAAGATTCGGCATCTTTACCTGCTAATAACAAAGCATTTAATGATTATGTTGATTTAAACAATGAAGATAATACAGAAGATGATTCTACCGTTTTTATAAATGAACATAACGCCCCTAAGCCAGACAATGTAATAATGACTCCGTCAGATTATTTGCCAAAAGTAACCGAGCAAGCTCAAATTAATCCAAGAGATTATTTACCGAAAAATCAAGAGCAAGTTAAAAGCAATACAATTGATTACTTATCACATAAGCTAGAAGACGTTGAGGAAAATGTAGTAATAGATTATCATAATAATATAAATCAAGCACCTCAGGTTGAAGATAGTCAGTACCTTTCTAATAACAGCTATTATCCTATACAAAGCAATGCTAATGTGTTGCAAAAACAAATATATAACACACCTATAGCTGAAGAAAAAGTTGCCCCTTTAAGCTTAATAGAGCAACCAAATACAATTATTAATAGTGGTTACACAGAAAACATTAAAGAAGATGTATTAACTAATACTATAACAGAACCACATAAAAGGTTTTCTAATCAACCAATTACAGAAGATGATTCACAAATAGATGAAGACGGATTTAGTGATAACGATTCGAATAATATACAAGATTCAATGTTAGATAATCCTGATGAATTTCAAAGTGATGAAAAAAACAATCATCAGTATTCTAACAATGAATACATAGCTCAACCACTTGAAACAAAAGACTTTTCAAGTCAAAACAACCAATTTTTCAATAGAAATCCAGTTGTTAAAACAACTGAGGCAGTGAATTTCCCTAAATTATCATTGAATCTATTTAACAAAAGTGATATAAAATATAATAATCAAGATATAATTCAAAATGAAATGCAAAGTTTTGAAGATAATACTCAAAGTTTTGAAGAGAATACTCAAAGTTTTGAAGATAATACTCAAAGTTTTGAAGATAATACTCAAAGTTTTGAAGATAATAATTATAATGATAACGATTTTCAATTGGAAGATGAAGACATGTATAGCAAAATAGCATTTAGCAAATTTTCAAACAATAATAATAATTTTTCTGGTGAACATTATCCTGCAAATGCAAACTCATACGCAGGAAATAATAATTTTTTTGCTGAACATTATCCTTCAAGTACAAACTCATACGCAGAAAATAATAAGTATTTTGCCAGTCCAAATATGGCGAACAACACTTCTAATTTAAATAGCAATTCTTTTGGCAAAGAAAAACCTTTGTTCAATTCATTCGCTAGCAATTTAGGAAATACCAATAGTGTGCAAAATAATATTATGAATCAGCATAAAAATCCAATGTTAGGAATAAATTCAACAATTGGAAAAAATCCTATTGGGAAAATCAATTCAATAGCACCAGCAACTAGAAATGTTTCAAATGCACGTGGCAATTTAGCTTCACCAAATGACAGAGCAATGTCTAATGCACGTGGTACAGATAGAAACGCTTCAGCTACCCGTGGCAACGAAAGAACAATGCCTAATGCACGTGGTACAGATAGAAACGCTTCAGCTACCCGTGGCAACGAAAGAACAATGCCTAATGCACGTGGTACAGATAGAAACGCTTCAAATGTTCGTGGCAACGAAAGAACAATGTCTAATGCACGTGGTACAGATAGAAATGCTTCAGCTACCCGTGGCAACGAAAGAACAATGTCTAATGCACGTGGAACAGATAGAAATGCTTCAGCTACCCGTGGCAACGAAAGAACAATGTCTAATGCACGTGGAACAGATAGAAATGCTTCAGCTACCCGTGG
>CANHGT010000036.1 GCA_947460385.1 Alphaproteobacteria bacterium | reverse complement strand
TCTTCACCGCTTCAACTCCCTTATACTAACCCCTTTCTTTTTCTTTGTCAATTCTTTTTTACTTTTATTTTTTTCTTTATTCCTACAAACCATCTTCTCCCTTTACTTATTTGCTTTTTTTTTATATTATCTTATTATTATTATTAATTTTAATTATGGATAAAAATCATGAATAATAAGATTAATATAAGAAATAATATTACGGGAATATGTATTGGGCTATTAAGTTTTTTTGCTTTTTCTTGTGTAAACGCCTCTAATAAATTCATATTATCTAACGATTTATTATCTTTTTACGTATATTTTTTCTATTTGAAGTTGTTTTGTATCATAATGCTTATGTCATTTGGGGTATTAATTTCTAAAAAACATTTTTTCACTGTAAAGAATCCAAAATTAGTTTTTATAAGAGCTATCATATTAACGGCTAATGCCTTAACTGCCGCATTGGCTGTAAAATTTCTGCCTTTAGATATATTTTATTCTATTCTATTTATTATGCCTTTAATTATCACTTTAATGGGTTATCTTGTTTTAAAAGAAAGATTTAACTTTATACAATTGTTAGCCTTGATTATTGGATTATTTGGAGTATTAATTATTATTCAGCCTGTATTTAATGTGGTTGATAATGCTAATTTTTTCATTGGTTTCTTTCTAGCTATTTTTGTTGCTTTTACCGGTGCTTTAGCTGCTATTTTTGTAAAAAAATATTTACCTAATGAGAAAGCTTTTTCATCTATTTTTTATGCTTTGCTAATGTCTTTTATTTTGTCTATAATTTTTTTACTTGGAGATTCTTCTAATAGTAAGAATATGATTCCTGATTTAAGTGTAATTCCAGTGATTCTTATTTCTGCCACGGGAACAATTATTGGTTCTTCTATGTATGTTCTTGCTTACCAGAAAGCTAAATCGCAATTTGTAGCACCTACCCAATATACGCAAATGATATGGGGAATCACTTTTGGATATTTACTATTCAACGATTTACCAAATCAATTTACTTTAATAGGTTGTTCTATTATAATAGTTGCCAATATAATTAATGCTTACAGCACAAAAGCTGAATAGTTAAAATAACAAGGATATTTGATGATTAATATATTTAGCCCAGTCTGGTTAGCATTTTTTGGATTCACAGCATTCTCACTGATGGACGTTGTTAATAAATTCTTTTTTGCTACTACACAAATATCTTTTTTTAATTACGTATTATGGCTAGATTTTGCTATTTTGTTTTCTGTTCTGTCTTTTGTATTCATTTCGCAAGGTTTCAGTATAAAATTTTTAAAAACACAACGCAAGAAAGCTATTTTGATTCGTTCGATACTATCTGTGCTAAATACTCTTGCCTCACTGCTTGCGATTTCTCATTTGCCACTCCATATGTTTTATGCTTTAGCTTTCATGCAACCTATTTTTGCAACTATTTTTGCTTTTATTTTCATGCTTGAAAAAATCAAGATAAAAAAAATAATGCTGATTTTTTTAGCCTTCTTAGGCATGATCTTGGCAGTAGAATTTTTTAATCAAGAATCATTTATAATTCCAACCTTAGGACTAATTGGTGGCTTAGGCATAGCAATAACTGGTGCTTTAAGTGGTATTATTGTAAAAAAATACTTACCTCGTGAAAATATTTTAACTATTACTACATATAATATTCTGCTATCTATTATAGTTGTAAGTTTTATTCTTGTAATTTCTCAAGAATCGCTTTTTATTCCCAATATTAATATTGAGAATAGCAGTGACTTTTTAATTTTATTTGCCGGGATTCTTGCATGTGTGGGAATGATATTTTTTATGAAGTCATATCAAAAAGGTGCTGTACAAAATATTGCAATTATTCAATATAGTCAAATAGTTATAGGAATCGCTTTTGGCTATTTAATTTTTAAAGATATACCTTCTTTATACAACATATTAGGAATCTTAATTATCCTAATAGCTACTTTATTAAACTCACAAGTAAAAAATTAGCTAGATTATTTGAATAGCATCAATAGAATCTTTCTTTAATATTTGCAACAATTCTGCCAATGGTTTATCTTGATTACTAGATAAGCTCTTAAGCATTGGCACATTGCAACCACTAATTACCCTAATTCTACTATTTTCTTGTGCTATAGCTAAAGATTTTGTATAAGGAGATGCCCCATTTAAATCTACTATAATAATAAATTCTTCGGAAGAGGAAGACATAATATTTTTTAAGCTAGTATCTAAATCTACGGGAGTCATTATTTCAGAATAATTAATAAAAAATGATCTGTTAACATCGTAATGAAAATCAGTCATTAAATCTTGCATTTTAGTTGCAAACGTTCCATGACCAACTATTATAAAATTCAACATGATATTTGCTCCTAAGTAATATTAGATAATTATACTGCAACACGAGTACTTTTTATATAAATAAATTATTTTAATATTATCATAAAACTCTTAAAGGCTAGGTAATAGTAGTTATTATATAAAATAACTATAGTGATACTTCAATGAATCTTTTTTTAACAAAAGAATAAATTTTTATTAAAATATAACAATTATAAGAACTAAAGTATTCAAGGTTTATAAATGAATAAAATCAATGTTGATATAGGAATAAAAAATTATTTTTGCTGTTCAATAAAATCTGCCACTACCATTACTTTATTCACAACCACTGGCTCTGTTAAAAATCCATCACTATTATAGTTTCCTTGTATACTTTCAAGATAATCTATCCCTGATATTAACCTACCAAAAATAGTAGATTTACCATCTAACCAACTAAATTTATTAAAAGTAATAAAAAACTGAGAATCATCGCTAGTTAAATCGCCAGAATTAGCCATAGCTATTGTTCCCCTCTGAAATTTTAATTTTTTATTAATTTCAGCCTTACGAGTTTTACCAGTTCCACCATAAGCACTATTTGTAGGATCGCCAGCTTGGACAATATAGTTGGGGATCATGCGAAAAAACTCTGTTTCATTATAAACACCATCTCTAACCATTTGTTTAAATGCTTTTACTGTTCTCGGTGCAGCATTTGGAAATAGCTCAATTACAATCACAGAATCATCTGTAAACATTGCCACATAGGATTCGGGATTACCTTTTACTAGCTTTAAATCTTCTTCAAGAAGATTTAAGTCTTCCAAAGTTGAGTATTTTAAATCTATATCTTTACCAATGTAATCTTCTATTTGCTTATCTTCTTCAAGAGTAAGTTTTTCATAAGCTTTTCTTGCTTTTTCTCTTTCAATTGCAAGATTTTCTGCTTCTTTTCTTATTCTTTCTAGCTCTAATACACTAGCTTTTTTTCTTAGCCAATAACGCTTTCCATCTCTTTCAATGATTTTTACATTAGGATCATTTAAATCTACCTTGGTTATCTTTGTAGGGGTTGATGGCTTGCTATCTACGACAGGATTCGTTGAAATGTCTTTTTTTGTTACCTCTGAAGATGTATCTTTTGTGATAGAATTGTCAACTGCATTTTTTGGATTAGAAGATTTAGAATCTTTTTTTTGTTCATCTGTAACATTGTTAGCTACATCTGTTTTAACAGGACTGGAATCTGACTTTTTAAGTTGAGAATCTTTAGGGTTTACTTCCTTAAGGTTTGCATTACTTACCTCAGCCGCAACAAGAGATGAAAAAGTAACAAACAAACTAATAGATACAAGTAAAATAAAATTCATATATTTCATACAATCCTTCAAGGTAACAAACTTAAACATTAATTCAAATAAAATTCTACTATTTTCAAATATAATAGTATATAATGTATATTCACAAGCAAATATAATGTAAAATTATAAATAATTCAATATAAATTATTGTTTTGGTTGTAAATAACAAGAAATAAGGAATAAAAAAATGCAAGAAAATAAACAAAATATGCAAAATTTCCGTAGAGTAAAAATAGTTTCAACATTAGGACCAGCTACAAAAAGTTTTGAAATGATTGAAAAATTATATCACGCAGGTGTAAACGTTTTTCGCTTAAATTTTAGTCACGGTAGCCATGATGACCACAAAGAAACTTATAATAATATTAGAGCCGTATCCACAAAATATAATGTTCCTTTAGCAGTTTTGGCAGATATGCAAGGACCTAAATTACGAGTTGGAAAATTTGAAAATGGTAGTGAAGAATTAATTGCTGGACAATCTTTTAGATTAGACCTAAACCCAGAATTAGGCAGTAATTCTCGTGCCACTTTACCTCACCCACAAATTTTTGAATCTGTTAAAAAAGGCGATGCTTTACTTGTAGATGATGGCAAAATAATGTTACAGGTAGAAAAATTTGGCTCTGATTTTGCAGAAACAACAGTAGTAGTTGGAGGAACAATATCTAATTTTAAAGGGGTTAACTTTCCTTCTGGAGTATTAAAATTATCTCCATTAACTGAAAAAGATCTTAAAGATTTAGACTTTGCACTAGAACTAGGAGTTGATTTTATTGGTTTATCTTTTGTTCAACTTCCGTCAAATGTGGAACAGGCTCGTGAAATTATCAAAGGGCGTGCAAAAATTATTTCTAAAATTGAAAAACCTTCTGCAATTCAACATATTTCTGAAATAATCAATTTGTCTGATGGCATCATGGTAGCCCGTGGAGATTTAGGGGTAGAAATACCAACTGAACAAGTTCCTGTTGTACAAAAAATGATTATTAGAGAATGTAGGCGTCAATCTACACCCGTAATTGTAGCAACTCAAATGTTAGATTCTATGACTTTCTCACCTGTTCCAACAAGGGCAGAAGCTTCTGATGTTGCCAACGCAGTATACGATGGAACAGATGCTGTTATGCTATCAGGTGAAACTACAGTAGGAAAATATCCTATAGAAACAGTAGGAACAATGTCTAATATTATATCGCAGGTTGAAGCAGACCCACTTTATTGGGATATGTTAGAAATGTCTTTTAGAGATATTTCTAAAAATTATGAATATAAAAATCCTGATAAAAAACTTTTAACGACAGGTCGTGCTATAGCAATGGCAACAAAAAACATAGCTGAAACTGTAGATGCTAAAATAATAGTAGCATTCTCTACCCATGGAACCACTGTTAATAGAATATCTCATCAACGACCAACTGCTAGAATATTAAGTATTACCACTAATCCACATTTATATGCACAAATGTGTTTAAATTGGGGAGTAACTCCTTTATTAGTAAAAGATGTTGCTACTTTTACTGAAATTGTAGAAATATCTTCTAGTTGGTTAAAACAAAAAGGCTGGGTTAAGTCTAAAGATAAAATAATAGTAGTGGCTGGCATACCTGTAAACATTGGTGGAATTACAAATTCTTTAAGAGTAATTGAAATAGAATAAATATTATTTGAAATCTTTAGGTGTACTGTATATACTATAAAAATTAGTATTAATTTAATATAAGTAAAAAAATTAAGGTTAAAAATGATTAAACAAGTGTTATTGTTTTTGTATCAATATAAAAAATATATATATTTTATTTCAACTGTTTTTATAGTACTTATAGTATTTTTATTCGTACTACCTAATAAAAAGCATATAGTTTCTAATTCTAAGCTAACAACATCATCTTCTAATAATAATGTTGTTGCTGATAATATAAACAGAAGCAAAACAGAGACAACTATAGATGTTACTGCTGTCAAGCCAGAAAAACAAGAGCCAGACACCACAAAAAATACAAAAATCAAGTCGCTAGGCTTAGATGAAGTAGTTAAAGGTGGTTCACGCTCTATTCCTGTAACTACAATCTATCTATCATTAACAGATTTTGATATTTATGAAAAAACTGTGGGGACATTGTACAATATGAACTCTACAGTTATATCTTCTGAGGTTAGTGGGGTTGTAGATAATATTAAAGTAGAATTAGGCGACTTTGTAAAAGCAGGTCAAGTTCTTGCAGAAATAGATAAAAAGCCGTTGTTAAACGATAAAAAAGCACAAGAATCTTCAATGAAACAATTTGAGATTCAATTAAAAGACCAAAGAAAAACATTAAATAGATATAATGAGCTATCTAAAGATGGCTTTGTATCACAAGCAGAGTTAGATGCTGCATCTACTAAATACGACACATTAAAAAGTCAGCTAGATAATTCTAAATCTTTATTGTCTAATATCAATTTAAAAATTCAAAAATCTACTATTAAAGCAAAAATAAGTGGAGTGGTACAAATAAAAAATATATCTAAAGGAGATTTTGCAAATATTGGTTCTGAATTGTTTACAATTGTAGATAACAAACACTTAACAGTAATTGCGAATTTCCCTGAGTCATTCCTAAGTATTATTAGACCAAGGCAGTCTGTAATTTTAATGCCAACAGGTTTAAAAGATAAAATTCCTGCGAAAATTAAAGAATTAAAACCACTTCTGGAAGAAAACAGTCGTTCAATACAAGCCATTATAGATCTTCCAAATGTAGATTATAAATTGCGACCAGGTGGTACTGTAGAAGTTCTCGTATTAATTGAAAAGAAACAAAATGCAGTAGTTGTTCCCGAAGAAAGTATTGTTTTACGTAATAATGGTTATGTTGTATATAAAATTAATCCCGATAAAGAATCTGTATCAGAAACAATCGTTTCTTTGGGATCTACTCAAAACGGTAAAGTAGAAATATTGTCAGGATTAAATGGCGATGAAGAGATTGTAGTTGATGGTTCAGGATTTTTATCTAACAATGCAAAAATTAACATTAAAACTTCTTAAGTTAAAAAAATCTATAAATAAAGGATACGAACAATTATGACTTTTTCAGAACTTGGAATACACAGACATGTAATGGCATACATGGTTTCTTGTGCTATTATGCTTTTTGGTCTTGTAGGTTATTTTAGAGTTGGAATAGATGAGTATCCACAAGTTGACTTTCCAACCATTATTGTAGCCACCCAATATAAAGGTGCAGATGCTAAAGTTATAGATAATGTAGTAACTACTGTGTTGTTAAACAATCTAAATGGTATAACAGGCATTGATACTATTACAGGGCGTTCTGATGCGGGAAGGTCTACGGTTATCTTGTCTTTTGATTTAGATAAAAATATAGATATAGCCTTTAACGAAGTACAAACAAAGGTGAATCAAGCTTTAGGTTCTCTACCGGGAGATATTGAAGTTCCACAAATTAGGAAGGCATCTAATTTAGATACCCCTATTCTAGCAATTACGTTTTCAGGTGATCGTACTATTCAAAATTTAAATGAATATGCCACAGAGGTAGTTAAGAAAAAACTAGAAACCATTAACGGTGTTTCTGAAATACAAGTAGATGGAGAAATTGATAGAGTTGTTCGAGTTGAATTAGATATCTTTAAATTAGCCTCATATAATATTGGGGTAAATGAAGTTATAATGGCATTTCAAAAATCTCATATTCAAATGCCTGGTGGCTTTATAACGGGAAATAATAAAGAATTATTGCTAAATTTAGATTTAGAATATCACAGCGTTAATGAAATGAAGAATATAGTAATTAAGAAAAGTGGTGGAGCGTTAGTTAAACTAAGCGACGTAGCCAATGTTATTGATGGTTCTGATGATTTTCGTCAATATTCTTCTTTTAATTCCACTCCAGCTATAACATTAGGGGTAATGAACATAGCAGGATCTAATTCATTTTCAATAGAAAAAGATGTAATGGAACGACTGCAAACCGATATAGCACCAAACTTGCTACCCGGTATACAATTTGAAATTACTGAAAATAAAGTAGATTATATTAGAGCTGTGGTATCTTCATTGGAAGAGCATTTATATTTAGGAACATTTTTAACAGCTATTATAGTTTATTTGTTTTTAAGAAGTTTTATTTCAACCATGATTATATCTGTATCTATACCTATATCTTTATTAGGTGCCATGATTGTTATTTACGCTTTTGGGTATACATTAAATACTATTACCTTGTTGGGATTATTACTATTAATTGGGGTTGTGGTAGATGATTCTATTATTGTTCTTGAAAATATTTATAGAAAAATAGAAGAAGGCATGACTCCTGTAAAGGCAGCAATAGAAGGTAGTAACCAAGTATTGTTTGCTGTTTTAGCAGCTACCTTATCTTTAGTTTGTATTTTTGGTCCTGTTATTTTCATGGCAGGAATTATAGGTAGATTTTTTCAATCTTTTGCAGTAGTGGTTACCTTTGGGGTATTAATATCATATTTTAATTCCTTATATATAACCCCAATGCTATGTGCTAGATATTTAAAATCTTCACATAAAAAAGAAAATGCTTTTAAAAGATTCCTAGAATCGATGTTTTTAGCTATGGAACGTAGTTATACTTCACTACTATCATTATCTTTAAAGCATAGAACAATAGTTTTAATATTAAGTTTATTAATGTTTTTCTCTAGTTTCCCATTTTTTTCAAGATTAGGCACTGAATTTACAGCAGATGGTGATAAATCCGCATTTTCTATAAATATAAGAACACCGGCTGGAAGCAATATATATTACACCTTAGACAAGGTTAAACAGGTAGAAAATATATTAAATAAGCACAAAGAAGTACAAGCTGTAGTAGCCACAGTTGGTAACAATGCTAGTTCAGTAAATCGTGCCAAATTAGATGTGAATATGGTGCCAATTAAATCACGAGATATCTCCCAAAAAGATTTTAGCAATAAAGTCCAAGAAGAACTAAAAAATATAGCAGGTGCTAATGTACATGTTATATCAGCTGCTGGTGTAGATGGTGGTGCAAAATTAAACTTTAGTATTACAGCTACAGATTTAGATGCCCTATATAAAACTGCATTATTATTAGAAGATGCCTATCAAAAAGACCCTAGAATAGGTAATGCAGATTTAACTTTAGAACTTACTTCAAAAATAAATTTTGTTCCCAATAGAGATAAAATGGCATTACTAAATGTTTCTTCACTCGATGTAGCACAAGCTATTAGTGTTAATGTGGGTGGTGCAACAATAGGTAAATTCAACCATGCAAACGATAGCAAACGTTATGATGTAAGATTAAAAGCTAAAGACAATCAATTTCATTCATTAGCAGACCTCAATAACATTTATGTGTTATCAAATATTGGTGCACAATTAATCCGTTTAGACAGCATAGTAACACCTAAAGAAGAATTAGGCTTTTCAAGGATATATAAGAACGGTTCCGTATATGCGGCAACTTTTAGCTCTAATCCTAATGCTTCACTTGGTGAGGCAATTACAGCAATTAAAGAAATTAATCAAAAAATACTTCCTCCGGGATATAATTTAGTTTTTGCAGGATCTTCAAAAGAATTACAAAAAACAATATCATCAGTATTGTTCTCGTTTTCATTGTCTATTATTCTATTGTATATGGTTCTGGCGAGTCAATTTAACTCTTTTATTCAACCATTAGTATTAATGATGGCAATTCCCCTTGCAATTGTAGGTGCAAGTATAAGCTTATTTTTAACGAAAAATTCCTTGAATATTTTTTCTATGATAGGATTTATTCTGTTGGTAGGCTTAGTAGCTAAAAATTCTATTTTGTTAATAGATTTTACGAATGAGCTAAGACAAAAAGGTAAATCAATTAATGAAGCACTGTTATTAGCATGTCCATTAAGACTTCGACCAATTATAATGACATCATTAACCGTTATTTTATCTATGTTGCCCGCAGCTCTTGCCAAAGGTGAAGGTTCAGAAAATAATGCTTCAATGTCAGTCGCAGTAATTGGAGGAATGATTTCATCTACATTGTTAACTTTATTAGTTATTCCTGCCTTGTATTCTGCAGTGGAAAGTATTTTTGAAAAAATAGAAAATAGAAATATTGAAAAGATTGAAAAGATTAATGAGTTAAATCATGAAAGAATGATTAATGAGTTAAATCATGAAAGAATGATTAATGAGTTAAACCATGAAAGAATGTAAAATAGGAAGTGATTATATGAAGTTCATCTTTAAAAAAACTATATATCTCTTATTATTAACTGTATGTATTCATAAAACATTAAAAGCAGAAGATATTATAGAGTTAGTAAATATAGCATTTAAAAACAGCTATGAATTTCAAGCAAACATTGAAAAATATAATGCAATGTATGCCAATAAAGATTTAGCATTATCGTACATTTTACCTGTAATTGATGTTTCAGGAAATATAGATCAGGTTAAATCGTCTACCACCTATTCTAGCACAGAAGCTAAATCAATACACAGTATACCAAACAAAGGACTATCAATATCCTTAGTGCAACCAATTATAAATTTACAAGCTATAGCTGGTTACAAGGCATCACAATTAGCAGCACAATCAGCAATTATACAATTAAACAAAGATAGAAATTCAATTGTGTTAAAAACAGCCGATTTATACTTCAAAATATTGTCTTCAATAGACGATGTAGAATATATAAAATCCAACAAAAAGTACTTAGAAGAACAAATAAACGAAGTAAGCCAACAAATTAAAGTTGGTAAAGCTAGACCACTAGATATTGAGTCTACAAAATCTAAATATGATACTGTAGTATATCAAGAAATTATGTACGAGAATGCTCTTAAAATCAACCTAGAAAACATGAATAAATTTCTTAATAAAGAAATCCAAACATATAAAAAAATTAAGGAAAAAATAGAAAATATAAATATAGAAGAGCATAATTTAGAAGCATGGCAAAACTTATCACAAAGTGGTAATTTAGATGTACTTTTATCAGAAATTTCACTTAAATTATCAAAAACAGATTTACAAGCCAAAACTGCTTCTTATTACCCTGTGTTATCATTTGTAGCCTCACAAGGCGTAACCAAAACTATAGATCCCCAAATGAATAATGTAGATTCTCTAAGCAATAATTCTTTTGTAGGTTTACAATTACACATGAATTTATTCTCAGGAGGTAAGGACTATACAGAAAGAAAACAAAAAGCCTATAATTTAAAAGAAAATGAATACAATGTAAAAAATCTAAACAATCAAATTAATACTTTAACAACCCAGTATTATTTAGCGGTATATAGTGGTTTAGCCCAAATTGAATCCCTAGAACAATCGGTAATAGCATCGGAAAAATTTTTAAAGGCTGCAAGAAAAGGCTATGAAGTAGGTTTGCAAAGCAATAGTGATGTTTTAGATGCCACAGATATTTATTTTAATGCTAAAAGAAGCTTATCTAAAGCTAAATATGAATTTCTCTTGAGTATACTAAGTTTAAAATCAATAGCAGGCATTATTGAGATGCGTGATGTAGAACAATTAAATAGTTATTTAGAGTAAAAATTTAATATATTAATCGTAATAATAGGTCTTACAATGGTAAAAGTAATCAATGGCAATGAATTTGCAACTGAAGTAATTGAAAAATCAAAAACTAAGCCAGTTTTAGTAGAATTTGGAGCAGAATGGTGTGGACCATGCAAAACTTTTGGTAAAGTATTAGAAGACATATCTGTAGATATGGAAAATGATATAGATATTGTTAAAATAGATATAGATCAAAACCCTGATTTAGCTACAGAATTTAAAATAAAAAGTATTCCCTGCTCTATTATTTTTAAAGATGGTGAAAATAAAAGCCAGCAATTGGGAGCATTGCAAAAACAAGCTACAATAGATTGGATAAAATCTATATAAGAAATAATTGTTCGGGGAAGACACGCAAGTCGCATAGCAACTGTATAAAGACTATAGGCGTAGCCTATTAAACTCGTGCTGAACAGACACGCAAGTTGCAAAGCAACTGTATAAAGACTATAGGCGTAGCCTATTAAACTCGTGCTGAACAGACACGCAAGTCGCATAGCGACTGTACATAATTCTAGCTTTAGCTAGCATAACTTGTGCCAGCGGACACGCAAGTCGCATAGCGACTGTACATAATTCTAGCTTTAGCTAGCATAACTTGTGCCAGCGGACACGCAAGTCGCATAGCGACTGTACATAATTCTAGCTTTAG
>CANHGT010000035.1 GCA_947460385.1 Alphaproteobacteria bacterium | reverse complement strand
GCGGGTAAGTCTACTTTCTTAAAAATTGTGGCAGGAATAGATAAAGAAGTAAGCGGAGAAATTTGGGTCAGAGATAAAGTAAAAATTGGTTACTTACCACAGGAACCACAGCTTGATCCAACTTTAAGTGTGAAAGATAACATTCTTGCCTCATTAACTGAAACCAAAGCACTACTAGACCAGTTTAATGAAGTAAGCATGAGTTTTGGTGAAGTACAAAGTGATGACGAAATGAACCGTTTGTTAGCTTTGCAAGACGAATTACAACAAAAAATTGAAGCACTTGGTGCTTGGGATATAGACCGTCAAATAGAAATGGCAATGGACGCTTTGCGTTGCCCACCTAGTGATTCCGACATCACCTTATTGTCAGGCGGAGAAAAAAGACGTATCGCCTTGTGCAAATTATTGCTAGAAAAACCCGATATTCTATTGTTAGATGAGCCTACTAACCATTTAGATGCAGAATCTGTATCATGGCTTGAAAGATACTTAAAAGAGTACAAGGGAACAGTTCTTGTAATTACCCATGATAGATACTTTTTAGATAACATAACAGGTTGGATACTAGAGCTAGAAAGGGGTGAAGGCATTCCTTATGAAGGTAATTATAGCTCTTGGTTACAACAAAAACAAAAAAGATTAATGCAGGAAGAACGTGAGGAATCTGCACGTCAAAGGGTGTTAAAAAGTGAGTTAGAGTGGATATCGCAAAGTCCTAAGGCACGTCAAGCTAAAAGCAAGGCGCGTGTTAATGCTTATGAAGATTTACTATCACAGGAGAATCAAAATAAAGCCTACAGTGCCTCCCTTATTATTCCACCTGGTCCTAAACTTAGTGAATTAGTGATAGAGGGTAAAAATATTAGTAAAAGCTTTGCTGATAAAGTTCTAATAGATGATTTCTCTTTTAATATTCCTAGGGGTGCAGTTGTTGGTATTATTGGTCCAAATGGTGCAGGTAAAACTACTTTATTTAAAATGATTGTGGGTAGAGAACAGCCTGAAAGTGGAACTGTTCGCATTGGGGAGCATACTATTTTAGGCTATGTAGATCAAAGCAGGGATTCATTAAATAATGATAATACAGTTTGGCAAGAAATATCAGATGGAGCGGACGAAATAGCAGTAGGACAAAGGCGTATTCAAAGTAGGTCTTATGTGGCACAATTTAACTTTAAAGGTGGCGACCAACAGAAGCGTATTGGGCAATTATCAGGCGGAGAGCGTAATCGTGTGCATTTAGCTAAAATGTTAAAACAAGGTGCCAATGTTTTATTATTAGATGAACCAACAAACGACTTAGATGTAGATACATTAAGAGCATTAGAAAATGCCATTATAGATTATGCGGGTTGTGTTCTTGTAACCTCCCATGATCGTTGGTTTTTAAATAGAATAGCTACCCATATTATTGCTTTTGAAGGCGATTCAAAAGTAATGTTTGTAGAGGGTAATTATCAAGATTATGAAGAAGATAAAATTAAACGTCTTGGGGCAGATGCAGTTCAACCTCACAGAATAAAATATAAACCATTACAAAGGTAAATTTATGCAAATTTATAAAAATATAGAGAGTAAATTGACAAGGCTATTTAAAAGTAAGAGTAAAAGTAAGAGTAGTATTAAACAGTCTGCTATGTTAAAAGATATGCAACAACAAGTTTCTAAAGTGCAAGATCAAGTTTCTAAAGTGCAAGATCAAGTTTCTAAAGTGCAAGATCAAGTTTCTAAAGTGCAAGATCAAGTTTCTACAACGCACAAGCAAGTTCTTGCCACAAATAGATTTTTAACCCATGCTTTTGATCCAAAAGATTTAAAAGATTATGACCCATATAGAAAACAACTTAAAGAATATATTTTATTACAGCTCCGCTTGTTTGATAAATTTTGTGAAATGCATGGCATTGAATATTTTTTAAGTTTTGGCTCACTTCTGGGAGCATATAGACATGGTGGTTTTATTCCTTGGGACGATGATATAGATGTATCAATGAGCCGTGATATGTTTGATAAGTTTATAGAAGCATATAGAAACAGTGATTTTTTTAAGAATTATAACATTAATTTAATAAATTATTCTGATATTGGAGCTTATATTATAAAGTGTGGCTCAGTGGATATTTGGCTTTATGATGTAGTAAGTGATATTAGCTATCAAGATTGTATAGATTTACATAAATCTTCAAGATCTATTTTCCATAAATATACAAAATGCCATATTGCTACAGATTTTCTAGAGTTTTATGATGGAGAATATAAAGGTATAAGAGCAGAACTTTCTAAGCCATTGTTGCCATATCAGGAAAACAATTTGGCAAAAGATACTATTATCTCTGGCTTTGAGTGGAGCAAGTTACATTATATGGGGAAAACATCTGATATTTATCCAATAAAAACAGCTTTATTTGAAAATTACAAGTTTCCTGTGCCAAATAATATAGAGCAAGCTTTATTAAATACTCTTACTTATGGTAGAAAATTAGGGGTGAATTTCAACAACCTTAGTGGGCACGGTGATTGGTTATATGAAACTATTGATAATCATCATTGGTGGTATAATAAGTACCAAGTTTTAAAAGAAAAAGTTAAAGAAACCAATATATTCAATGATTAATTAAAATTAAATAGTATATAAATAAGTATAATGAAAACATTAAAATTAAACCATTACAAAGGTAGTTGATATTTATGAAAATGTATAAAAATATAGAGAGTAAATTCAAAAATTGTTTTATACGTATGTATAATAGTTGGCAAGATATAACAATAAATCTTAAAAAATATAAAAGCGTTCGTTATTACGATGATTTCATAGGGTTGGGGAGAAAATGTGATACGGCTTACATTATTAAATATTTGTGCTATAATAATTTAAAAAGTTATCAGAGTAATTTTTTCAATTATTCTTATATAAATTTGACTTCTTTACCTGAAAGTTTGGAGAATATAGATTCAGTATTTTCAGGAAAGCTCAATGCTAATTATAGTGGCGCTGGAAAATTATATGGCTTTACATGTGAACTAACAGGACATAGAATACATTCTACTATGAGCTATAATAAAAATGATGAAGGTAATAATGTTGATATTCTTGAAGAAAAGGCTAAACAAGAGTTTTTATCTAAAATAAATTATTTAAGAGAAAAATTTAAAATATCATTAGCATCTAAAAAGAGAAAATTAATATTAATTAATATTTATCTTGATGATAATATATTAAATGATATAAACAATTATATAATAAAATTGCATAAATCTTTAAATAAAGTAACCCAAAATTTTGATTTGCTAGTAATAATAGAAGATAAATACAAAGAAAAAGACATAAAAAAAATAAAAAACGTTTTTGTTAGATATGTGACACATTTTCCATTATGGACTGAGACGATAAATTTTAATAAAATGGATCTTAATGGATTGCATAGTATATTTAGTGAATTTCGCTCCAGAACAAAATAGCATATCACTGGTTAAATATATTAATAATTTGACTTAAATAGAATAAATTAAAGTGATGCATCTAAAGTGTTAAGTCATAAAATCTATAAGAAATAAAAACTTTAATGAGTTATAAGCATAAAATTATATATGAACAAAATAATGAAAATATTACAGTTAAGAAGTATATTTGAAGTTTTACCAAATGAATTTATAAATGGAGTTTATGCCATTGGTAGTTTTGATGGTATTCACTTAGGGCATAAGGAAATTTTGCAAGAAACCAAGAAGCTAGCTAATGCTTTAGGCAGTTTTGCAGGGGTAATTCTTTTTAATCCGCACCCTAAGGAATATATGGGATATTTAAGTAATGCTTTTATTACTTCAAATAATCAGCAAATAAATGAAATTGCTAAATTAGGCATAGATAAAATTTTAATTCTTCCATTTGCCGAGGTTCAGTGCTTAAATGCACAATCTTTTGTTGAGGATATTCTTAAAAATAAGCTACAAATTAAAGGTTTAGTAAGTGGTGAAAATTTTTATTTTGGTAGCAATAAAACAGGTAGTGTGGCTTATTTAAAAGAAGTATCACCTAGCATTTCTGTTGAATATACTTGTGTTCCTAATGTTCTTGTTAATAATAAGGTTTGTTCATCTTCCATTATTCGTTTATTAATTCAAGAAGGTAAAGTAGAAGATGTAACTTCATATTTAGGAAGAAATTTTATAGTAGAATCAACGGTTATTCATGGTAATAAGCGGGGCAGAACACTAGGTTTTCCAACTGCAAACTTAAATATTAATAATTATATTAGTTTAAAATATGGGGTATATGCGGTTAATTTATATGTTGATGGTATAACATATACGGGAATTGCTAATTTTGGTATGCGTCCTAGTATAAAGGAAGAAAAAACAGAATTGCTTGAAGTAAATATTTTTGATTTCAACGAAAATATTTATGATAAACAAGTTAGTGTAGAATTTTTATATTTCATTCGGGCAGAGCAAAAATTTGAAAGTTTAAATGCCCTAATGCAACAAATTCAACAAGATGTAATATTAGTAAAAAATAGAGAGTAAATGATTTGGAACAAGATATAAAAAGCACAATTTTACTTCCTAAAACTGATTTTTCAATGAAAGCTAATTTAAAAGATTTAGAAAAAAAAGTTTTAGAAAAATGGAATACTATAGATTTATACGCTAAAATTAGGCAAAAACATCAAGATAAAAAAAAGTTTATTCTGCACGACGGTCCTCCTTATGCCAATGGTTCAATTCACGTAGGGCATGCTTTAAATAAGATTTTAAAAGATATTATGGTAAAAGCTTATGGTAACATGGGTTATAATAGCCCTTTTGTTATGGGGTGGGATTGCCATGGGCTACCTATTGAGTGGAAAATTGAAGAAAAATATAGGGCTGAAAAATTAAATAAAGATGATATAGATAAAAATACATTTCGTTTAGAATGTAGAAATTTTGCTCAAAGTTGGGTAAATATACAACAGGAAGAGCTTAAATCATTAGGCATATTAAGTGATGATAAAAATCCTTATTTAACAATGAATTACAGCACAGAAGCAATTATTGTAGAAAAAATCTTTGAACTTGTAAAACAAGGAGTTGTGTATCAAGGTAAAAAGCCTATTATGTGGTCTTGTGTGGAAAAAACTGCACTGGCTGAGGCAGAAGTTGAATATCAAGATAAAACATCAGATACTGTCTATGCGGGCTTTAAAGTTGTTAAATTTCATAAAGAAAATTGGTTAGGATCACAGGCTGTAATATGGACAACAACCCCTTGGACACTCCCTGCAAACCAAGCAATTGCTTATTCCAGTACAATTGAATATGGCTTGTATAAAGTTGAGGCGGTAGAAGAAAATTCTTTAGTAAGTGAGGGTATTAATATTATTATTGCTAAAGATTTAGAAACTAAGGTGTTCAACGAAATAGGGGTAAGTAAATTTAGCCTGTTAGATAGTAATATGGGTTTAGAAAGCTTAGAAGCACAACATTGTTTATTTGAACTTGGTTATAATTATGTTGTTCCTGCTTTGTTTGCAGATTTTGTAACAACAGATGCGGGAACGGGCATTGTTCATATTGCACCAAGCCATGGTGAAGATGACTTTTATTTGTGTAAAAATAATAATATTACACCGAAAGAGGTGCTACTAGATAGCGGTAATTATATAGACACTTTACCTCTGTTTGCATCTGAACATATTTTTAAAGTAAATGATAAAATCATTGCTAAATTACAAGAAAATAACACCTGTTTGGGTAATGCTAAAGTTAAGCATAGCTATCCGCACTCTTGGCGTTCTAAAGCTCCATTAATTTATATGCTTAGAAGCCAATGGTTTATATCTTTAGATAAAAACAACACTAGAGAACAAGCATTAAAAGCCATAGAAAAAGTAGATTTTGTACCTAAAACCGCAAAAACACGCTTAAAATCTATGATTGAAAATCGTCCCGATTGGTGTATTTCTAGGCAACGTTCTTGGGGAGTTCCACTTAGTATTTTTGTTCATAAAACTACTAAAGAAATACTGGTAGATGATACATTATTTAACAACATCATTAATGCTTATAAAGAGGTGGGTGCTGATGCTTGGTTTGTTGAAAATCCATTAAGATTTTTACCGAATAATTATAATAAAGATGATTATTTTTATGTAAGTGATGTTGTTGATGTTTGGCTTGATTCAGGGCTGACCCATAGCTTTGTTTTGCAACAACGCCCCGATTTAAACTATCCTGCGGACGTTTATTTAGAAGGCTCAGACCAGCACCGTGGTTGGTTTCAATCGTCTTTAATTTTAGGAATATTGCTAACTGGGGTTGCTCCATTTAAAAAAATTCTTACTCATGGATTTGTGTTAGATGAAAAAAGCCAAAAAATGTCTAAATCTCTTGGTAATGTAATGGTTCCTAATAAGATTATTGAAGATTACGGGGCAGATGTTTTAAGAATTTGGGTAGCTACTTGTAATTATTTAGATGATGTTACAATTGGCAAAAATATTTTAAGTCAATGCGTTGAATATTATAGAAAAATACGTAATACACTCCGTTATTTATTGGCAAATTTACATCATTTCAAAGAAGAAAGTAATTATGCAGACTATAGTGAAATAGATAAATTAATCTTGCACAAAGTATACGCAATAGATGAATTATTTAATTCTACATTTAAAGATAGTTTAAATTTTCATGTGTTTTTTAATAAGGTTTTTAGTTTTATTCAAAGTGATTTATCATCATTTTATTTTGATATTAAAAAAGATTTGTTGTATTGTAATTCTCCAAACAGTACAGAATTTAAGTCTACAGTGAGTGTTTTAAATATTTTGTTTGTATTTTTATCTAAGTGGTTGTCGCCATTTATTCCCTTTACTATGGAAGAAGCATATACCTATAGCAAAGTAAATAAAGTAGATAGTATATTCTTAGAAGACTTCCAAGATGCTAAAAGTGAATGGTTGCAAATTGCATTAAATGTAAAATGGGATCGTATTCAACAAATTAGAAAAGTGGTGATGGGAGCCTTAGAGCAAAAAAGGTCGTCTAAAGAGATTGGTTCTTCTTTAGAGGCAAGCCCTATATTATACTTAGGAACTGAAGATTTACAATTGGTAGAAAATATAGATTTAGCGGTTGTGTGTATTACATCTGATATTATAGTTGATTCCATTGTAAATTGTGTGGAAGATGAATGTTTTGCTTTAAGTGGCGTTGAATATAGTAATATATTTGTTAAGTTTATGCCACACACAGGGCATAAGTGTAATAGATGTTGGAAATTATTTCATGAGTTGCATAATAACAATTTATGTGAGCGTTGTAGTGCAGTAGTTCACAACAAGGGGGATTAATTGCAGTTATTAAAAGCATTAACAAGGAAACACCTAAGCATTATTGTCTTTAGTATTGCAATATTGCTATTCTTAGACCAAGCATCTAAAATAATAATGGTAAATTATCTTGGCTTACAAAAAAGTATAAATATTACTTCTTTTTTACAATTTATTATTGTATATAATAAAGGAGTAAGTTTTAGTTTCTTAAGTGGTGTAGATTATAGATTTATTTTACTGCTATCTTTTATATCTATGATTGTGGCTACTTTAATGATTGGTAGTTTTTTTAACCGGGTAAATAATGAATTTGCCATATCACTTTCATTAATTATAGCAGGTTCATTGGGAAACTTTGTTGATAGGCTTTTATATGGATATGTAATTGATTTTATTCATGTACATTATTTGCAATATTCGTTTCCTGTGTTTAATTTATCAGATTGTTTTATCACTTTATGTGCTATAATATTATTGAAAAATATCCTAATTAAAAAATAAAGCAAGGTTATATAATGAAGTTATTAAAAATATTTTTTATATGTTTAGGGTTAGCTATTATAAGTGCATGTTCTAAGAACTCTTTTGTGGTTAACAAACCTGTTTTAGACCCATTTACCATATATAGTTATCCTACTTTGGCATTGCCACCTTTGTATTATTTATCTTCTCAGGAAATAGCGGATGAAAGAAGATTTATTAGAAAGCAAAATGAAAATGTGAAATCTATTTTACTTGGTAATCCTATGCTATTAAATAAAGATAACAACATCTCTGGCACTCGCTCTAACTTAACAGAAGCAGATAAAAAATTCTTATCTTTAGCAGGTGCAGATAAAGACTTTGCTAATATCAGAGAAACTGTAAATACTGAATCTGTGGGAATCATTAAAAAGAATGATAACTTTATATCTTCAATATTCGCTAATCATAGTAAGGACAAGTTAGATGATCGTTTGGCACAATATGTTAAACAAAATAAAAAATAATTCTTTAGTAGTTGTTTTTATTTTGTTTAGTGTAAGTTTTTTACACGGATTAGGTTATAAAAAAATTCAATTACAGAATGGAATGGAAGCTTACATTATTAAAACTAATAATCCTATTGTAACCCATGTTGTTACTTACGGAGTTGGTTCAATGGAAGAAAATTCATCACAAGAAGGCTTAGCACATTTACTAGAGCATGTAATGTTTTTAGGTAGTAACCGTTATTCTAAAGATAAACTTTCTTCAGTCTTGAAAAATGCGGGAGCATCTTATAATGCTTATACCTCTAATGATCTTACCCTATATTACTTTACTTTTCCAAAGGAATCTTTAGAGCAATTTATAAAAATTGAAGCAGACCGTATGCAATGGTTAACAATAGATAACGCAATAGTTGAAAATGAAAAAAGTGTTGTTAATAAAGAAAGAGACATGTATAACAACAAGCCTTACAGTGTTTTCTATGCTTTGGTTAATCAAACTTTATATCCTACTACAAATTACGGCAGAAGTGTTATAGGCTACCCCTCTACATTTAATAATCTTAATGGTTCAGATGTACGCAAATTTTATGAAAAATGGTATAATCCAAACAATGCCAAAGTTTTTATAATTGGTGATATTAATGTAGATATTGCATACGAATTAATTAACAAGAATTATGGTAAAATCAATAATAGAACAAACGATTATAACAGGGTTAATTATATAGAAGTTCCTTATCAAGCTAACATTACTGTAGATTTTAAGGAACAAAGAATTAATCAAGACATAATTATGAAATCTTATCTTGTGCCATCGGTTATTTCAGATTCTTCGGTAGAAAATCAAGATAGTTATTCTTTAATTTTGTTAGCCAATATGTTATCATCTCACTCGGGCAGGCTTTATAAATCTTTAGTTTTAGATAAAAAACTAGCACTTGATATTGTGGTAAATTACGACCCATATACTAAGGGCAACACTAGTTTTTCTATTGTTGTTGTACCAAATCAAGGCTTAGATAAAGAATTAGTATTTATGGAAGCAGAAAAAGAACTTACAAGAATATTAGCATCAGGGTTTACAAGTTCTGAAGTGAAGCATTCTGCTAAGAAAATTAGGGATCAAATGGAGTATCTAAAGGAATTAGATAGTGAGTACTTATTTTCTTTGGCTAGATACGTTAATGCTGGGCTTACTGTGGAACAATTTAATAATTTAGGTGATAATTTGTACAGTGTGTCATCAAATACAGTTAATAAAGTAGCTAAAGATTTGCTAAGTAAGTATTTTGTGATAGCTAAAGCTTCCAAAACAAAGTAAAAGGTTTAAAGAATGAAAGATATGTTGTCTAAAATCCTTGTAGTAAAAACATTGGCATATTTAATGATAGGTTTAGCTATTGCACTTATAATTGTAGCATTCATAGGTTTAGACCGTAATAAACAAGTGCAAATTAATCTTGAAGGAAAGAAATTAAATAAAGTTTCTGTGTTTAATACAGAGCATATAAAAAATATTCATGCCTATGAAAATTTAGATAACAACATTATTGCAATAGATATTTCTTTTAAAGGTGGCGGTGCATTAGATCCTATTGGATACGAAGGTTTAAGCCATTTTTTATCATTAGTTTTAATGCAAGGTAATTCAGGGCTTAGTCCTTATGAATTTAATAAGTTATTAGATGATTATTCTATTAAGTTAAGTGTTACAAGTGGTAGAGATTTTTTTAATATTCATATTACTACATTAACCTACTATAGGCAGAAGGCTTTTGATGTTCTGTCTATGATTATTAATGCTTCTGATTTTTCACCTTCAACAATAGACTTAGTAAAAAATGATGTGCGTTCAAGCTTAGCCTTACAGAAAGATGATAATAAATTTCTACTAAATAAAGCATTAAGAAATAATTTGTTTAGAGGTCATAAATACTATAGAGATTCTATAGGCAATACTAATGCTCTGCTTAAATTTAACGCAAAAGATGTTAAAGATTTTAAGCAAAAATTATTTACTAAAGATAATTTGTATTTAAGTGTAAGTGGCAATATTAACAATGCAGAAATCACTAAAGTGTTAGACCCTATATTTATGAATTTACCAGATGGTAATGCCAAATTTTTATCACTTAAGAAAATTTCTCCAAAAATAACCCGTAAAATTATAGATATTCCGTATTATAATGCGAAACAATCGGATATTACAATGGTTTTAAACTTACCTTTTGCAGATAATACAAGTTTAGCATATTTTAATGTAATTAATGCTTATTTAGGAGGTATACCCGACTCGGTATTATTTAATGATTTAAGAAATAAAAACGGTTTAGTTTATTTTGTATCTAGTGGAATTTATAACGATAATTTAAGTAAATTTTGGTTAATTAATTTAGGTAGTGATCCATCACAAAGCAAAGAGGCAATAGCTAGAGTACAAAATCTATTAAAAGATTTAAAAGCAGGTAGTTATAATTTCAATGATATTATTATTGCTCGCAATTGGCTTATAAATAATTCCTTAAAAGTATTTACATCAAATGATTATTTTTCTTCATTTTTAACCGATTTACAACTAGAAAATAAAACCATAGAAGAATATCTAAATGAGGAAAAATTAATAAGTAATATAAGTGAAGACAACATTAAAGATATTATTAATAAGCTTGATGTGGAAAATGTATTAACTTTAAGGATAGTTCCTAAAAAATAGTAATTTTATTGTTCTATATGTTATAATATAAAGGAATAATTATTAAAAAAATTAAGTTGATTATTGGGCATGAATAGTAGTATTAATCAATTAAATTTATTTAAAAAAAAAGTAAATTTTACGCCTTTTAAATTTATTGATCTTTTTTCAGGCATTGGGGGAGTTCGCTTGGGCATGGAAAGTGTTGGAGGAACTTGTGTATTTTCTTCTGAATGGGATAAATACGCTCAAATTACCTATGAAGCTAATTATGGTGAAAAACCTCAAGGAGATATTACTACAATAAATGAGGCAGATATTCCTAATTTTGATATGCTATGTGCGGGATTTCCGTGCCAACCTTTTTCTATAGCAGGTAAAAAAGAAGGATTTGATGATAAAAAAGGGCGTGGCAATTTATTTTTTGAAATTTTGCGAATAATAAAATATCATAAACCTCCTATTATATTTCTTGAAAATGTAAAGAATTTAAAAACCCATGATAAAGGGCAAACTTTTCATTTTATTAAAAGTTCTTTGGAAAGCTTAGGCTACCACGTTTTTTCCAAAGTATTAAATGCAAAAGATTTTGGTTTGCCACAAAATAGAGAAAGAATTTATATTGTATGTTTTTTAAATAAAGTATCTTTTTCTTTTCCTGAACCACTTGGAACTATTACTAAATTAGGGAGTATATTAGAAAAACAGGTTGATGAAAAATATACAATCTCTGATAGACTATGGGAAGGACATCAAAAAAGAAAAATAGAACATAAGCTAAAAGGCAATGGATTTGGGTATTCATTATTTAATGGGGAATCAAAATATACAAGCACAATAAGTGCTAGATACTATAAAGATGGCTCTGAAATTTTAATTGAACAAGATAACAAAAATCCAAGAAAATTAACCCCAAGGGAAGCATCTAGGTTGCAAGGATTTCCCGAAAACTTTATAATACCTGTTAGTGATGTTCAAGCCTATAAACAATTTGGTAATAGTGTTCCAGTTTATGTTATAAAAGCAATAGCTCAAGAAATTATGCAGGTAACGAAACAAATTATTAATATTTCAATATATAGAACTTAACCAAGGCATAATTATGGCACATATTTACTATAAATATGGCGATATAGTAAAAGTTTTTTTACCTTTAAAGCTAGATAAACTATATGCTTATGGTGTTGGTAACTTACAAATTCAAATGGGCGATGTTGTAGTTGTAAATTTAAGAAATCAAGAATATCATGGGGTTGTT
>CANHGT010000034.1 GCA_947460385.1 Alphaproteobacteria bacterium | reverse complement strand
TGCTTTCTGCTTGTTTTTGTTTTTAAAAATGTTTTTTTAAAACAATATTAGTTTTTTAATCCCCACCACCCATTTTTCACTTAACAAACTTAATTTTTATTTCTCGTGATTTTTTGTTATCCAAATTAAATTAATACTTGTTTTAATTATTAATTTAACAGTGGAGAAAACATGAAAATAAAATACATAAAATCAATAACTTATAGTTTTATTGCTATAAGTATGGTTAGTAAAGGGTGGGCTATAGGTGTAGGGGAAGTTGTTTACGACCCAACCCAAGAATTAAATATGATTAAACAGCTAGAAGAAACAGCTAAAAGCATAGATTTACAAACAAAAACTTTTGAATCTATTGGCAATGGCGTTTTTAATCCCAGCGTAATCGATTATTTTCAAGATGTCTACAAGCGTTGTGGTGGGCAAAAACCGGGGCTACCTGATTGGTTTCCCTCGTTCAAATTCCCCCAAATTTGTAGTGATGAAAATAAACTTTTAGAGAAGTCGGTAGCTTTTTATAAAGATAATCTGCTTCCATTACCTGCTGATAGTCAAACAGATTTATCAAAAAAGAAAAAGTTTTTTCAAGAAAATAATCAAAAAATAAGAGCCCACGCCTTAGCTTTAAGCTCACTAAGGGCTGAACAAACAAAAACAACAAGTGAAAAAATAGAAAACTTAAATAAAGCATTAACAGATAGTAAGTCTTCGGTAGAGGTGCAGAAAGTACAGCTAGAAACCCAAATTGCCATACTGGAAGAGTTGCAAAAAATGAATGAGAGCCAAGCCCTTATTTTACATATTATGGCATGGAAGAACTAGCATGAAAATCATTTTAATAGTTATATTGGCAATTATTTTCATTGATATTAGCACCGCCCAAGCTTTTGATGGAGACGCAAGCGATGGCATAGTTTCTTCAATGCTAGGAGCGGTTTATGAAAACATTACACGTGCAGTGCAAGGTTCAATAGAGAGCATATTTACAGATGTTAGCAAAATAGCACTTAAATTTTTAAGTTCTTTTGCCACCATGTGGCTTATTATTTATACCACAAGGGCAATAATAACAGGTAGAAGCATCATATCTGATGTTTCTATAAAAATGCTTCTATTTATAATTTTAAGTGCTTTAATGAGTTTTAAAGTGTTTGACAAATACATT
This sequence comes from Alphaproteobacteria bacterium, assembly GCA_947460385.1. Classification (GTDB taxonomy): domain Bacteria; phylum Pseudomonadota; class Alphaproteobacteria; order WRAU01; family Hepatincolaceae; genus CANHGT01. Next base: position 11,245 of record CANHGT010000034.1, on the reverse strand, counting down.
TTAAAAAATTTAGAGCAAATTTTTAATTACCTTCCCATTATTTTCAATAAAGATTTTAATGGAAAAGATAATATAATTTCAAACATTTTAATCACAGCCAATACTTTAATTGCACAAATTATTGGCACATGGTCAGAACTATCTTGGGGTGCAATGATTATGGATACAGCCCTAGCACTAACAAGCATAATAAGTATCTTAGCTTTTACCCTTGTTGTAATGTTCAATGTTCTCATTGCCACCGTTGAATTTTACATGGTTATGGGTTTGGGTAGCTTGCTTATACTTGCCTATTTTTTTCAATTTACTCGTTCTTTAGCTTTGGGTGGATTAAAAGTTGTGATAGGTGCAATTTTTAGCATTACATTACTTTCATTCTTTTTAAGAATTTATAGTGATGTACTGTCTAATTTATTAAGTTACACCGCAGATAGTTTTTTCACTAGCTCATTAAACATTATTTTGTTAAATTCAGCTTCAATTTACCTAATGCAAGCTTTAATGAGGATAGGGGAAAGCATTACAGGAACTGTTATGCAAAATGGTAGTGGGCTGATAAACAAGGTTAATTCAGGAATCTCATCTATGATGATGAAAAACAAAATATAAGGAAATTCAAAATGCGTAAAATAATTACATGGATATTATTGTTAAATTTATTTTTATTAAGTGGTTGCACTCTTCCCACCAGGTATGAAAGAGAGCCAAATGACATAGGTTTTGGTAATGATGACTATAAAAAAAGTAAGTGTGCTTGCATGCAGTTTAACAGCAAGGAGGGATTTTTATGGTTGCCTTTTCTTTAAGCAAATTGCTTAGCAAATTCAAAGCATTCAAATCAAAAAGTAAGGTTGTTAGCAAAACATTGAATGTGTTTGATGACAAAGTTTTTGTTGATATGAATGATGATGCCCGCATTAATTTAAAAATGACCCAGTGGATATTCACCGCATTTTTAATAAGCGGATCAATCAACGTGTTTTTTATAGCTTTATTTATTGTTTTAATGCCCCTTAAAGAGAAAGTGCCAACATTTGTTCACTTTCTACCAAGAGAAGAACAAATTGTTGTTGTAGAGCCATTTAAAACGAATAAAACATTTGCCAAAAGAATGCAGGAGTTTTTAGCAAGAGATTACATTAAAAAGCGGGAAACCATAGATTTAAAAACCGAAACAGAACGTTATGGTTCTGTGTGTTTTCAATCTGTAAAAGAAGTTTGCCACGCTTTTAATGATCTATACAATGCCGATACCAATGCTAATTCACCTTATAAATTAGCAGTAGATAAAGATCAACTGCGAACAATTGCCATTATTAACTCTGTAGCTTTAAGTGGTACATCTATTCAAGTGGAGTTTGAAGCGATAGTATCACAAAAAAGCACAGGTAAAATCTTACAAACCGATATTATTGTTGCCATTGTGAGTTTTGAAATAGATGAAACCTATTACAAAAACAATGATTATTTAAAAAATCCGTACGGCTTTTTAGTAAATGATTATTCCTTAGGAGTTAAGGAACACAAGGCAAACTATGAAGATAAAGAAGAAAAAGGAGAACCTAAAAATGCAGATAAGAAAAAGAATAAAAAAAGCAATAGTAGTTTTTAGCATATTGTTTAGTTTAACAAGCTTAGCAAGGGCAGATGACATACTAAGTACATCACTAAGGCTACAAAATATTACGGTGAAAAAAGGCATGGTGTCTACCATTAAATTTTCTTCTACCATCAACTATTTTTTAGTGGGTGATGACAAGATGGTTGAGGTAAATCAAATTACTGCGAACACTCTTTATGTAAGCCCAAAAATAGCTGGTGATAGTACAAATATTAATGTTTCAACAATGGAGGGCAACTATGTTTTTGTAATGAAAATTATTGATTACCAAAGCGTTGAACAACCTAATTTACATATAAATGTGGGCTTAGACGCTATAAAAACTGGCGAGGAGAAATTAAATAAGAAAATCTTAAAGCAAAATCCTAAGAATAATCCGCAGTTTGATTATAACTTTAGCATGAGTGCAAGACTATTTTGCAACTGGTGGTTATGTCATGATAAAGACATCGCACCACAGCGAATATGGACAGATGGCAAATACACATATTTAGACTACAACAACAATAAGGGTGTAGATCAAAATATTTCTGTAGTGTCTGAAGTTATGGATGAGATAGATACCCCCATAAATTCCACAATAAAGGAAGGCATTTTAATAGTACATACACTTTCTAAAAAGCTCATTATAAAGGCTTCTAAAAAGTATGTATGTATTGAATATAGGGGAGATAAATATGTACTCAAATAAAATAAAAGAATTTATCACCCTTGCGTTGCTATGTTTTTCAACAGCAAATCTTTATGCCTTAGAAAACGATGAAGCAAAGTTTATGGCAAAAGATAAAGAGAATATTCTAAAAATAACCAACTACCAAAAGGAGAAAGAAGATGAGTTAGAACGCCTTAAAAGAAAAAGAGAACAGCAAGAATTATTAAAAAAAATCAAGGAGGAGGAAGAACGGGTAAAAAACTTAGATAAACAAGCAGAAATAGAAAAAGAATTAGAAAGGCAAAGGCTTTTAGAAGAACGTCGCTTGCAGGAAAAAAAAGAGCAGGAGGAAAGAGAACAAGCGGAACGTAATAGAAAATCAAAAGTTAAACTGGTGGTTATGCCATCAAGGGATGTAATAGAATTTAACAAAAAACCTGAAGGAATTGTTATGGAAAATTATGATGAGCTAGGCATACAGCACGATACAGCAAGTTCAAATGTATTGCGTAGTAATTTAATAACCCCCGACCAATACATTCGGCTTTTAACAGAAACCAATATTAACTCAAGACGTGGTGGTGAATATGTCGCTGTTGTTGAAAGCAATGTGTATTCCCTAGATGCCCAAGTGGTATTAATACCAAAGGGAACAAAATTTATTTGTAATTTTGAACCCCTAACACGCTATGGTGAAACCGCCCTTGTTAGTGAATGCACTCGTGCTATTTTACCAAGTGGTGCATCTGTTTTTATTTCAGGTGGTACTGTTTCCGATCAAATGCACCGTGCGGGCATAAGTGGTGAGGTAGACAATAGAACATGGGAGAAATACGGGCAAACTTTCACCATGGCAATTTTAGGAGGCGTAGCAATGCTAGGAGCATCTAAAATACCAAGTGATGATGTAGGTAGTTTAGCACAGTACACCGCCTTAAATATTGTTAATATGGCTACTGAAGTATTAGATAAACAGGTAGATTTAGCACCTGTTGTAATAATACCATCAGCCACCCGTATTATTTTAAAACCAAAAGTAGATATTAATTTCACATCAAAGAAATCAACAAAGAAATCAAAGGAGTCAAAATGAAAACAATATTAGTGATACTATGTGTTTTTTTATTAAATTTTAACCTGCTATATGCCGATTATATAGCAGTAAGCATGGATTCAGTCAATTTGTTTAATGGGTCAGGCACAATTAAAGCAAGAATGAAGCTAGATAGAAAAATCATTGAAGGCTTTGCAACTTTAACCAAATTAACCCTAGTTGAAGAAGAAGGCAAAGAAGTGCTTAAAGAAGAAGAGGTTAGAGAAGAAGATGTTAGACAATCTGTTGCAGTATTGCACAAATTTGAAGGAGGCAAGGAAATCATAATAAGATCTGACCGTGATGATGATGAAGAGACTAAGGGTATGGGTATTAAGGGTCTTTATATGCTAAAAATTAAATGGACATCAATGATAGGTGAAGGTGGCACATTGCCAATAAAAAGCGGTGGATTATTCACCGAGCAAGAGGTTAGTTATCCTAGTATAAAGGAGGGTACACAATTACTATTGCAAGGTGAACTTTCGGAAAATTTAATTGGATCACTAATTAAAGAAGAGAAAGAAAAAGAAGAAAAACCACGTCCTCCTATATCAAGTGGTAGAAGCGGTGGTGATACTGTAATTGGTGGCAATATGAGTAACCCAACAGAAAGCAAGCCCGATACTGAAATGAAACAGCCCGACCTTGTTAATACTTTTGATGGTTGTAATCATTTATATAATAAGGAACAGGAGGTTATATCTGTGTTTCAACAAACCTATTATATGGACGAAAAAAATCAAAAGAACAAAGTTGAAGACTGTCATAAGGTTATGGAGCTACCCGCAGAACGTAAAGAATGTTCTATGAAGCACGACTTTATAGCACACGTGTCTTATACCCGCTATCAACCATATTTTACAGAGGGCGGTAGAAACTATTCAGTTGGAGGTTGCACTATGGATCAAGCCTATGTGCATCAATTCAATAGTGATGTGTGCGATGTTATTGCCATAGAAGGGCAGTACATTAAGCAAGGTAAATGGTATTATGCCTTGCCAAATGGAGACAAAGTATATATTAGTGATTGTGTTATAGACCCAAACGGTGATAGACATGGGCTTAAAATCAAATATGAGGGTTGCCCAGTGTATCATGATGAATCAATGTCCCAATCTAAACATTTAGGTAGATACTATTATATAAAGCCTAGTGGCGAGCAAGTTATAGTTGGTGATTGTATAGATATGGGGGCAGAAGGTTACTTCCCGCATAATGTGGAATGGACAAAAAAATTTGAACATCATATTCCAGATGGTTTTTCTTATAGAATAGAGAAGATTTTTATAAAAATACCAACTGAGAATAACAGGGTTATTGTTGTGAACCCTGCTAAAGTGAGTGAGGTTAAAATGAAACACGAGTGGCAAAAATCAGAGCGTAAATCTTGGGAGAATTTTGATGGTAATTCTAGTTGGGCTACAGACTCAGAATTCGGTCAACATTATGCAAATGGACACTCGGTAGAACATATCCAAAAATATATAGACTACATGGCTACAAAATATTATGTAGATTCACTTTATGACAGAAATGATGATAGTACTAAACATAACACTATTGGTACGCCCGAAGATGGTGATTGGACTCATTGTGGCTCTGGGAACAAGAAACATAAAAAGCATTATAAAGATGTAATACAACGCCCAGATAACAGTACTTACAGAGGTTCAAGGTACGATGGCACCTGTCATTAAAAAACAACAGCATTAGCAAAAACAAAACAGGTTAAAAGTTAAAAAGCAACAGCTAAACACAAATTTATTGTTGCTTTTTAATTTTCTGTGTTGTAGTATAAGCAAAGTGTTGTTGCTATGTGCCATTTTTGTGCCGTGCTTTTTTACACTGTTTTTAATAATAATCATGTAATACAAAATAAAGAGAGATAAGCATGTATAAATATATTTTAGCACTACTGCTAATTAGTAGTAGTTTAATAGGGGCAGATAACCCTTATTATAAAAATGAGCAAAAAGATTCAGGTTATATGAATAATAAAGTTGAAAATACGCCTATTATTGCTAATAATGGTGTTTCTATATCTTTAAATTTAATCAATCTAAACACATATTTTCCCGAAATAGCTGTTGGTTACAAGCGTTTTGAACTAACCTATTCCCTAGGCTATGCCAAAGAAGAATTAAGTAGTTTTACAGATGAATACGGCACTAATTTTAGTGAAAACCGTGGTTGTGAAACTTTTTATGCTGGCACTGAATATGAATCTGTTGATTGTTATAGTCAGAAAATTTACGATGAAGCCCATTTAACCCATTCAATTGCTTTAAACTATAGAATATATGATTTTATAATAGCCACAAAGCATACAATAACCCCTTATGTGGGTGTTACCTATTTTTATAATAAATATAAAACTAAGTTTGATTACTTTTATTCTTATACAACTTCTAATCCTGAATACTCTGATCATGATGAATTAGAAAGTGAATCAGGTGTAGAAGTTGCCACACACGATGAAAGTGCTATAGGGCTATCTGTAGGGGTAGAATATGCCTATTTAATTAGTGCCAGCCAATCTTTTGTAGCTAAAATAGGTTACCCAAGTTTAGGTATTGGCTATAGATATACTTTTAAATAAATATAGCTAACTCTTTATAATTTGAGTACTTTGTCGTTTTACTGTCTCCTTTAGCAAACTAAAGTTCGCCAGTTACTCCTAGTATCAAATTAAAATAGTTTAGCTATATAAAACATATTTCAATTTTAAACAATAAGGAATTTTACCATGATAAAATTAAACAAATATGTAGCATTTACAATACTTTCAAGCACCCTGTTATTAGGAGGCTGTGCTGTGCAACAACAAGGGCTAGGTTTTGGTATAATTCAAAATTCAGTAGACCCTATAGGTGCCACAGCTGAAGCTTCGCCTAAGTTTGGGGAAGCATGCGGTGTGAACATTTTAGGCATTTATGCAGGGGGCGACATGTCTATTGAAAAAGCTAAATATCAAGGCTCTATAACCAAAGTATCTACTGTAAATACTTCTGTGTTTTCGTTCTTTGGACTCTTCGCTAAAAGATGTACCATTGTAACAGGTAGCTAACTACAGCTAAAACCTATATTTAACTTCTGTTTTATTGTTTAAAAACACTCTATTAGTAAAATAATAGGGTGTTTTTTTATGTTCTAACCATTTTTATTTTGAACACACCGATTCGCTAAAATAGAAAATTAAACAACATCAAAAACACTTTTTTTGCCACTTTTTACGCAATTTTATATCAAAAAATACTCAAAAAAATCAAAAAAAATGTTTCGCAACGAAACAAATGAAAAGTACCTACACATTATAAGGAGTTTGATAACCTTTATTTTGCAAGGGGTTTCGGGTTTTTCATTGTGCCATTGCAATGTTTCACCCACTTAACACCCCTTGTTCATTGTGGAATTAAAACGAGGCAAACCCTAACTTTCTGTTATTTTAAATATTTTTCACCGCCTATTTTTTTTCGATTCATTTAACAAAAACAGGTGAATCATTTTTATTAAATATTGTAAATTTTTAATCACCATTTTTTTACGTTATTTTTTTAATCTACTTAAAAAATAGATTTTCTTATTTTATGGAATTTAGACAACAATATTATTAACCATTGTGGTAATGTGGATAACTTTTCAAGTTATCCAAACCTCCTGTTAAAAAAATGTGTGTAAACTCTTTGAGTTTTCCATCATGTTTTTAATGGGCATAGACTTATATTAAGTCTATGGTGTCATTTCCCCAATGTCTTACTATATAAAAATTAATAGGAGCTATTAAACATGTTGCCACAAAATGAAAATGACTTTAAATATTACATCTATATAATTTTTACAACTGCCATAACTTGCTTTATTGCCATAGCTATATTGGCTTTATATAGCTATTTCTTTTTACAAGCTAACTTATTTCACTTACAAGAAGTATTAGAACTAATAAAATACTTTGGTTTTTTATTATTGCACAACAGGTTCAATGTTATAACCACCTATATTTTGTATACAACTGCCACTTTGTTTATGATTGTATTTTATGTTCTATACAATAAAAATCCTTACACTAAAACTTTAAGATTTTCTCGTTTTGCCACTTTTTTAGATGTTAAAAAAATGCAACCCCAAGTTTTAAAGCAAGATGGCTATTGTTTGGGTAGTTTTAAAGGCACTATGTTAAAAACTAATGAACCACTTGGAGTTCTTTGTGTAGCTCCTGCGGGTGCAGGTAAAACAAGTGGTACTGTTATACCAACTATACTATCATGCAATAAAGATTCCTTAGTTATAAATGATCCTAAAGGTGAACTTTATGATAGCACCTTTAAATATAGGGAGAATTTAGGTAGTGTTTTTAGAATAGAATGGGGGCAGAAAATGGAAGAGTGGAACAATAAAACCACCTGTTGGAATCCTTTAGACTTAGAAAATCTACCCAATAACAGCATAGATAGGTCAAAATACATAGATATGATCACCAATATTTTAATAAAAAAAAGTTCAGGTGATACTTTTTGGAGTAACAGCGGTAGAAAAACACTTTCTGCAATGATGTTATTTTGTATTTATAGCAAAGAATTAAATACAGCATCTAGCCACATTGCAGAAGTTAAAGATAAACTTGCCACAATAGGGGTGGTTGAAGAAGATGAAGACTGTGGAGAAAAAGACCCAAGCCAATACGGATTTATAAAATTAGCTAATTTATGCAAAGCATTCAAAGAAAATAGTAATATTCCACATGAAATATTAGATAGATGTTACAATGTGTTTTCAGAGCTAGGAAGCACCAGCCCCAACACTTTGGGCAGTATTTTAGCTACAATCTCAAGTGATTTGGCAGTGTTTAATAATGAATCAGTGCGTCAAATTACTTCTAAAAATAATTTTTCATTACAGAATATTAGAGCCATAAATAACAAGCCCATAACTGTGTATTTAATTAGCCCCGCCAGTGAACAAGAGTTGTTTGGTGTATTGAGTGGCATATTTGTAGAAACCGCCTATAAATACATTACAAGTGAAAAATTAGACATTGTAAAAAAATCTAACATAGTAAGATTCATATTAGATGAAGTAGCATTTTTTCCAAGCATTAGTGCAATAATAGATGGACCAGCCATAGCACGTGGATATAAGGGTAGTTTTTTATTTGTTTGCCAAGATTTAGGACAAATAAAAGAAAAATACGGTGAAAATGGCTTAAATACAATGATGACCAACACCGCATTTAAAATTATCTTACCCCAAAACAACGATTCAACAGCCAAAAGGTTAGCCAGTTTAAGTGGACAAACTGAAATAGCAGAATGGGTAAATGTGGGTGGCAAAATGCAAAAACAAAAAAAGATTGTTAATTTAATTGAATCTACGGACGTTATGAGTTTACCAAGTGGCAAGCAAATCATTATTGTACAAAATAATGCAAAAACACCCATAATGTGTAACATTCCCTTTTACTTTAAAGATAAAACCATGCTTAAACAACTTAGAAAATTGCAATAAAGCATATATGATAGCAATAAAACACTTAACAAACTTAATTTTTAAGTTTAGTTAAAATCCTTTATTTATAAGAAAATGTACTAGATAGATTTAGAAATAAATTTATCTAGTATTTTTTTTAACTAAAATTAAGGATTTTAACATGAGAGACAACGTAACATATAGTTTAGTAAATGGTAAAAATATTGTCATAATGGTATCTTCTAATGCTGATATTGGCACACAGAAGAAGCAGACACCAGATGAAACAATTGAAAAATTAATAAATACCAAAGAGATGTTAGAAAAGTCAAAACCGGGCTTAAATAATATTGAGATTATAGATTCAAAAATTGTAGAAAAAGTAGAAGATGTTAGTTTAAATAAAACTAAAAAGAAAACTAAGACAAAAAATAAAGGAATGGAGAGATAAAATGCAGTTATACATAGCAGAAAAGCCCGATTTAGCAAGGGCAATAGCAGACGCCATAGATGGGGTGCAAGAAAAGAACAATGGCTATATTAAAATAGGCAATACCTATATAACTTGGTGTTTTGGGCATTTATTACGTTTTAAAAATCCCGAAGAGCTAAATCCTTCTTATAAAAAATGGAATTTAGAAGATTTACCACTAAACTTAGAAAATATGGCACTTACCCCAATAGATGGCAAGGAAAATCAAGTAAAAATCATTGCCAAATTATTAAAAGACGCCAGCCTTATTGTAAATGCAGGCGACCCAGATGAAGAAGGGCAACTTCTAGTAGATGAATTGTTAGAATATCTTGAAAATACCAAGCCTGTAAAAAGAATTTTAATAAATGACAATACTAAAGCCTCTGTTAAAAAAGCACTTGAAAATTTAAAAGACAATAAAGATTTTCAAGGCTTAAGGAACAGTGCATATGCTAGGGCAATGGCAGATTTTAAATATGGTATAAATTTAACAAGGGGCTTTACTGTAAAAGCTGGCAGTGGCAGTGTGTTAAGTATAGGGAGGGTGCAAACTCCTATTTTAGGGCTGGTTTACAGTAGGGAAATGCTAGTAAAACAACATGTTAAACAAATGTATTACAATTTAACATCTACGGAGGGCTTTAAGCTAGAAATTCCAGAAAATCAACTAGAAAATGGCTTGTGTTTAAATAAGGACTATCTTGAAAATATACAAGCATTTTGTAATACAAATAATCAATTTAAAATTGTTCAAGTATCAATAAAAAATGAAAACTTAGCACCACCTTTACCATTTAATTTATTAAAACTACAAGCGGAAGCCTTTAAGTTATATAAATATAAACCTGATATAGTGCAAAATATAACACAAACATTACGAGAAAAGCATAAAGCCATCACCTACAACAGGAGTGATTGCCAATATTTGAGTGATGAACATTATGAACAGCGAGGCGACATCATAAAAAGCATTAATAAAAATATAAGCATGTTTAAAGATTATAAAATAGATACATCTTTAAAGTCTAAAGCTTTTAATAATGCTAATATAACCGCCCATCATGGCATAATACCTACTGTGAATGATGTTAATTTTAGCAGTTTAACCAACCAAGAACAAAATATTTACAGCATGATTGCAGAACGCTTTATTATGCAATTTTTACCAAATAAGGTTATTGAAAAAACAGAGGTCTTTGCTGAAAATAGTAGCAACAATGAATACAGTTTTAAAGCAGTATCAAATATTGTAAAAGAACGTGGCTTTAGTGAGTATTTAAAGAATGTTGATACAGAAACACAGGAGGAGCAACCCAAAATAGATAAAGTAGATTACAAGGAAGGCGATAATATCACTTTAAGTTTAAAGGTGGTTGAATCAACAACAAAGCCAAAATCTTTATATACTCAAGGCACTTTATTAGCTGATTTAAGTTCTGTAGCTAAATACATAACAGATTTAGAAGTAAAAAAATTAATGCTAGATAAAGATAAAGACAAAAAAGGCGAAAGCGGAGGAATAGGCACACCCGCCACGAGGGCAACAATTTTAAAAAATTTGTTTGATAGGGGCTTTTTAGCTGAAGAAAAAGACAAAGTTGTAACAACAGACTTAGGTAAAAACTTTTTAGCAGTACTCCCAAAAACATTTACGAGTGTTGATATGACTGCTTTGTGGAGCGAACAGCAAGATAAAATTAGAAATGGTGAGATGACAGTTGAGGAATTTATTAACAATATAGATAAATACCTAGAAAATGAAATAGAGATAATAAAAAACACTGAAATAAATGTAGAAGGAGGAGTAAATGGCAAAAAAGATCAATCTAAAACAAAAGCTACAGGCAATAAAAAAGACTGTAAGGATAGTGCTAAAAGTAGCAAGGGCGGTGAACATAATCAAGAAAATATAAAGTGTACTTGCGGGGCTAATTTAAT
>CANHGT010000033.1 GCA_947460385.1 Alphaproteobacteria bacterium | reverse complement strand
GCTACTACAGAATCTTGGAAAGACAAAGCAAGCGGTGAGCGTAAATCTATTACAGAATGGCACAGAGTGGTAGTTTTTAATGAAAACTTAGCCGACATTGTAGAAAAATATATTAAAAAAGGTTCTAAAGTTTTTATAGAAGGCTCACTTAAAACTCGTAAATATACGGGAAATGATGGAGTAGAAAAAAATATAACAGAAATTGTTATTAGCCAGTTTAAGGGTGAAATTACTATGTTAGATGGGCGTAGTTCTACCGATAATACAGGCTATGATTCTTCTTCTAGTGGTTCATCTAATACTACTGTAGCCCCTAAAAAGAAAGAAAATAAAGAATTTGATAGTGTTGGCGATGACCTAGACGATGAAATTCCGTTTTAATGTCAATAGTTACCTATCTAAATAATCAAGGATAGAAAATGTACAACAAAGCAGAGTTAATTGAAAAATTAAAAAATATTGAACTATTATGTTTAGATGTAGATGGAACCCTTACAGATGGTGGTATGTACTTAGACAGTAATTTAGCACTAATAAAAAAATTCTTTGCCCATGATGGTTTAGGTATTACCCTGATTCGTCATTTAGGAGTGAAAGTAGCAATTGTAAGCACATCTAATACTCCTATTTTAGAAGAGCGAGGCAAACAATTAAAATTAGATGCAGTTATTATGGGGTCTATGGAAAAAGGTGAAGCTATTCAGTCTTTACAAAAGAAATTTAATATTAAAGCTGAAAATACTGCATTTATGGGTGATGATATTAACGACATTCTAGGCTTTAAAGTTGTAGGCTTACCCATAGCTGTAGCTAACTGTACCGCAGGTATTTTAGAATTTGTGTGTTATGTTACAGAAAAGTCAGGGGGAGCAGGAGCAGTGCGAGAAATATGTGATAACATAATGCTAGCAAAAACAGGTAAGCTTTACGGCGAACCTTATGTAAAAACTTTTATTCAGTAATATTTTGGAGAAAAATTTATGAAACAAATGATTATTCCATATTTAATGGTAAAAAATGCTAAAGAAGCAATGGATTTTTATGCAGGTGTGTTTGAAGGCACAATTCTTGATGTAGTTTATGGTAATTCAATTCCAGGGCTTGAAGAGCATGAAGAAGCAAAAAATACGGTTATTCATGGCAAATTAGAAATTAATGGGCAATTAATTTATTTAGCAGATGCTATTCCAGATGGTGAAAAAACATCACAGTCTAAAACAGTATCAGGTAATAATGTACAAGTGGTTATGTGTTTTACCAATAAAGACAAAGAGAAAATAGCTTACGATACATTGGTAGCAGAAGGGCTTATTTTAATGGAGTTGCAAGATACTTTTTGGGGTGATACCTTTGCCCTAGTGCAAGACAAATACGGAATTAGCTGGCAATTAACTTATAATGAAAATTATAGCTAACTGGCTATAGTTAGTTTTGCTTTATTTGAAACCCATATAAAATCACATCTCTAATGTAAATTAAATTATTTTTGGGGAGTGATTTTAATTTTTACCAATTGATGCCGTCTTTTTTCTAAAATTTCAAACTTAAACCCATGCAAAATAAAAATATTTCCCACATTCGGTATTTTACCTGTTTCATACAGTATTAATCCTGCTACTGTTGTGAAATCTTCATCGGGTAGTTTTAAATTCATTTTACGGTTCAAATCACGAATAGTTAAATCACCCGGTACTACGTAGCTATCTAAATAAGTTTCAATGTGAACTTGATTCTCTTGCTCTCTACTTTGTAACTCCCCTGTAATCTCTTCTAAAATGTCGCCTAAGGTTAAAATACCCATAAAACTACCATATTCATCTACAACTAAGGCAAGTCTTTCTTGTTTATCACGGAAGACCATAAGTAAATCTAAGGCTTCTGTAGATTCAGGAATAAAATATGGCTTTTTTAACAAAGATAAAATATCTAAATTATTATTTTTTATTAATTCTTTAAAAACATCTTTAACATTTAGAACTCCAATAATGTTTTCTGGCTTATCTTTAAATACAGGAACCCTAGTATATGGGCAATTAATCAGTTTTTCTAAAATATTTTCTTTGCTGTCTTGACTATCTACACACACCACATTTTTTCTATGGTTCAAGATGTCGGCCACCATCAGTTCATTTAAGTCTAAAACACTGTGGAGCATAGCTTTTTCTTGGGTAATAATGCCATGGCTTTCTTCCTGCCTATGTAACATCTCTATTGCACCACGTAAATTATCTACCGAAGCTAAAACATTGTTGTTTACATTTTTATATCTAAAAATATATTTTAAGAAAAAATGATTTATCTTTAAGAAAATAATAACCACAGGTTGTAAAATTCTTACAGAAATATAAACAAATGGAGACATCCATAAAGCAATATTATTGATATTGGTAAAAGCTAAGGTTTTAGGAAGTATTTCAGCAAAAATTAGCACAATTGCCGTTGTTGCTAAACTAATAACAAACAAATTAGTTGTTTCACCGTAGTACTTGGTAGCTAAGTCGGCAATAAAAGTTGCACAAAAAATATTAGCAATATTATTGCCAATTAAAAGTGAAGTGATTAAACTATTAGGGTCTTTTAGCATTTTATTAGTTAATTTTGCTAACTTAGAGCCTTTATGTTGCTTTTGCAACAAAAAAGGTTTAGATAAACCTGTCATTGCTGTTTCAGACACTGAAAATAGGGCAGACACTAGAATACAGAAAGCAATAACAACAATAGAGGTAACCAGCACTAGATTGTTTCCTTTATTAAAAAATCATGTAGAGATTGGATATTAACATTGTTATCCACGTAGCAATTGCCAATATCTTTAAATAAAATCATTCTAAGCAAACCTTTATGATTTTTTTTATCTTGCATCATAAAGTTAAGCATATTATTTATATTAAATTTTGGCACTACACTAGATATTGTACATCTAAAGAGCTTATTTTGCAAATGATTTTCTAAATCATGAATTAAGTCTTTGTTGCACAACCCTAGAAAGCTAGAAAATTTTAAAGCTAATAAACAGCCCAAAGCTACTGCCTCACCATGAGATAAATTTTCATTATAATTATTTAAGGATTCAAGGGCATGGGCAAAAGTATGCCCTAAATTTAGCAAATACCTATAACCTTTGCTTTCATCTACATCTAAGGCAACAATTTCACTTTTATAAGAGCATGATTTAACAATAATATCTACTATTTGTTCATGGCTAAGATTGGTTAAATTAATGCTGTTCAATTGGTAAAAATATTCTTTATTAAAAAGTAAGGCATATTTTAAACACTCACCATAGCCCGACAAGATATCTTTTGCAGACAAACTTTGTAAAGTTGTTACATCAATAAATACTGCAGAGGGCTGATAAATTGTCCCAATTAAATTTTTACCTAAGATGGTATTAACTCCTGTTTTTCCACCAATGCTACTATCTACTTGGGCAAGGAGGGTTGTAGGAACATGAACATAGGGTAATCCTCTTAGCAAAATAGATGCACAAAAACCAACCACATCACCCACTACTCCGCCTCCTAGTGCTACAATCGCTGTACTTTTATCTATTTTACAATTTAATATGTTGTTACATAAATCAAAAGCATTTTGTAATGTTTTATTCTGTTCACTGCTTACAAAAGGCACAGATAGAACTGTAAATCCTTCTTGCAGTAAAGAGCTATTTAACTGAGGCAGGTATAAATTTTGTAACTTATGGTCGTAAACTATAATAACTTTTTTAGGGTTAAGATTTTTTTTTATATGGTTTCCAATTAAATCAATAGATATTCCAACATATATATTATAACTATTTTCTATGTTTACATTAATAATTTGCATGGATTATAATCCTTGGCTAACAATGATATTATGAATAATTAAAGCTACGGTTTTAGGAGGTTTAAAATCATTAATAGGAATTTCATAATGGGCGTGTTGATAAAACTCCTCTCGCATAGCAAACAATGTTTTGAGTTTTAAAAAAACATCGGTATTTTGGAACATCGGGCGAACATTTGTGTTCTTAATACGCTGAGCAATTAAATGAATGCTCATATTAATCCAAAAAACTATACCTTTATTTAAACATATTTCTTTATTTTTTGTGTTTATAAAAGTACCTCCACCTGTGGAAATAATTATTCTTTCTTGATTATTTTCTATAATCTGTTTTAATAATTCACTTTCTTTTTGCCGAAAAAAAACTTCCCCCAGTGTGTTGAAGATGTTTACAATACTTTGCCCCAATTCTTTTTCAATGAATTGATCTAGGTCTACATAGGCACAACCTGTAAGTGTGGATAATTTTTTAGCTACAGATGTTTTACCACAACCAGGCATTCCAACTAAAATAATATGTTTCATGTTTTTTCTTTTGTATTCAAAATATATATAAAAAATTAACTTTTATATAGTATATATTTATTTATTATAATATTTTTTCAACAAAATTACAAAAACAGGATTTGAACAGTGAGTAGACATTCGTCTTTTAATAATCGTAGAAGTTATAAAAAAGTATTTTTGCTTTTAATTATGGTTGTAGCTGTGTGGGTTTTTTCTTATAATTACAGCAAAGAAAATAATGCTAGCATTGTACAAACTACTTGGAGTATTTCCCAGTAATGGGGCATTATGGCAGAATATCAACACAACTTGATAGCTTTATTTATTGATAGCCTTAAAGTAGAGAGAGGTTTGTCAAAAAACACCTTAGTTTCTTACTTAAATGATTTGAATCATTTTTATACCTTTCTTATTACTAGAAAGCCTAAGAAAACAATTGAAACAGCATTGGAGGACGATGCTCTTTCTTATATCTCTATGCTTAGTACCAAAGGCTTTAATGCTAAAACCCAATCTCGTAGATTATCTGCATTAAAACAATTTTATAATTTTTGTAATAACGAGAATCATTTAGAACATAATCCATTCGTCAATATTAAGAATCCTAAAATGGAGAAAAATTTACCTAAGTTTTTATCTGAAGAAGAAATGGTTATGTTGTTAGATATGGCAAAAAAGCATGAAAACAAAATGATCTACCCCATGCTTGAAATACTATATTCAACAGGCTTAAGGGTAAGCGAATTAGTAAGTTTGAAAATATCATCTATCATTGAACAGAGTACTTTTTTGTTAGTAAGGGGTAAGGGCGAAAAAGAACGCATTGTTCCACTTACTTCTATTGCACAAAAAGTTATTAAAGATTGGCTGTTACAACTTAAAGTGTTATTTCCAATCAAGAACAATCTATATGTGTTCCCATCTAGCAAAGCTAAGCAAGGCTATATAACTCGAGAAAGATTTGCCCAAATTCTTAAGGAATTAGCCATAAATTGCAATATAGATTATTACAAAGTTTCTCCCCATGTTATACGTCATAGTTTTGCTTCTCATATATTAAATAATGGGGGAGATTTAAAATCTATCCAAAGCATGTTAGGGCATAGTGATATCTCAACCACTGAAATTTATACTCATATTTTAGATTCCAAGCTAAAAGAAGCAGTTTTTCAGCACCATCCATTAGCTAAAAACATAAACAAATCCAAATAAAAAAATTGAACAATAAAACAAATTGATGTATAATGATTATTATCAATATTAATTATTAATATATAATGAGTAGTAATTATGCCAACTTATTTAGATTTTGAAGATAAAATAGCAATTTTAGAAAATAAAATTAAAGACTTAGAAGAAGCAAAAAGTCAAATGCAATCGGTGAATGTAGATAAGGAAATTTCTAGTTTAACAGAAAAATATAATGAACTATTAAGTAAAACTTATGCTAATTTAACCCCTTGGCAAAAAGTTTCAGTGGCAAGGCATCACGATCGTCCACATGCTCTAGAGTATATTAATAATATTATTACAAATTTTGTCCCAATGTGTGGTGATAGGTTGTTTGGTGAAGACTCCGCAATTATTGGTGGCTTAGGTAGGTTTCGTGGTGAAACTTGCATGATTTTAGGAATTGAAAAAGGTAACGATTTAGAAACCAGAATAAAATATAATTTTGGCATGCCTAAACCCGAAGGCTACAGAAAAGCTCAAAGGTTAATGAAATTAGCAGATCGTCTTAATATCCCTGTTATTACTTTTGTTGATACCTCAGGTGCTTATCCGGGGCAAGAAGCAGAAGAAAGAGGGCAAGGTGAAGCAATTGCCCAAAGTACGGCAACATGCTTGCAAATTTCTGTTCCTATGATAAATATTATTATTGGTGAAGGTGGTTCAGGCGGAGCAATAGCTATTGCTGCAGGAGACTTTGTAATGATGCTTGAACATTCTGTTTATTCGGTAATTTCACCTGAAGGTTGTGCATCTATTTTATGGCGTAATGATAAAATGGCATCAGAGGCAGCAGACAGGCTATGTATTACCGCTAAAGAACTTTTTAAATTTAAAATCATAGATAAAGTTATTAAAGAACCAGTAGGTGGAGCCCATAGAAATCATGAAGCTACCTACAAGGAAGTTAGCAATAATATTTCCGATGCTTTAATTTACCTAAATACTATGGATCGCAAAGAAAGAAAAAAGAAAAAGCAAGACAAATTTTTAAATATAGGTCGCTTAATTTAAAATATTATGATTATTAAACCCTTAATATTAATTGCTAGCCATAAACCTGTTGATTTTTATCAAAATAATTTTATGCAAGGAATTATGCTTGGCAAAGCTTTAAAACAAAATCATAATAATTGCTATCCCTTTGCAGATGATACAGGAGATAATATTTCTTTAAAAAATAATCAATACTGCGAATTAACCGCCATCTATTGGGCTTGGAACAATTTAGATGATTCCTACAGCCATATTGGTCTGTTTCACTATCGTAGATTTTTATCTTTTAATAAATTTACAATCTTTACCAAGTATATACTTTTTTTAAAACCTCTGTTTCCTTTTTTGTATAATTACAATATTAGCAAAGTATCTGCGTTGCTATCTAAATATGATGTTATACTGCCTGAAAAAATTAATTTGCAATTTTTACATAAAAGTAAAACTCCTGTTACTATGGCAAATAACCTATATTTACATGATGATAAGCAAGATAGTATAAAATCTTTAATTTTAGAAGTTATTAAAGAGCATGCTCCAAAGTACGAGGAAGCTTTTATAGAATCTTTAACATTAACCGATATTTATTTTAAAAACATGTTTGTAATGCGAAAAGATTTATTTAATGAATATTCACAGTTCTTATTTACGGTATTATTTAATTTAGAAGAAAAATTAGTTGCCAGAAAACATATAAACCAAAATAGAATTTATGGATTTTTAGCAGAACGACTTATTAATACCTTTTTGGTACATCACAAACATCTTAACTCTAATATAAGAATTAAGAGCATGGCAACAATTAGACCCCTTGAAATAACTTTTTCTAAAGCTTACCTTAAAAAGCAATATAGAAAGCTAAGGTCTCGCTTAAATATTACATACATAAAACTTATTTTGAAAAAACTGTTTTAAAACATGTAAATCATACATATAATAAACTTTATAAGTTTCATTAGCTATTTAACCTAATAATGTAACTACCTGTATAAATCATGAACAAATTTTTGCAACTTATTGTATTAATTATTTATTTAAGAATAGATATATAAATTCTTATTGGGATGATATATTATTTTGTAAATATTTAGCTGATTTTTTAAATTAAAGATGTTATTTAATGATTAATTAAAAGAAAATATTTATGTTAAATAGAATAAATTAACATATTAAATTGGCGACCCCAACGGGTTTCGAACCCGTGTCTCCAGCGTGAAAGGCTAGCGTCCTAGGCCACTAGACGATGGGGTCGCAATACATAAAAGCATTACAATAGCAAAACTCTCATAAAAATAATAATACCATATATTTTTATAAAAGCAACTATTTTTTTAATAAAAATAAACCACCACTAATTTACCTTTACAAAATACAGGCATTTAATTATAATTAGTCATTAATTTTTTATGATAATTTAGGATAAATGTGATTTTATATGCTTGTTTTTTTAGTGATACTAAATTTTATGTTTTTTTGCTTAGGCAACTATATTTATACTCTAGAAATTCCATTAATGGTTAAAATAGCTGTTTCTGAGCTAAGTTTCATATGTTTTTATACTTTTTGCGATAAGGGTAACTTCAAATACAAAGTGATTTTTGCTATAGTAATGATTATTACAGTTGCACAGTGTGTTTTACCGTTTTACAACTTTCTTTTTTACTCTACTCCTGTAAAATATATGTCTTTACTTATTTCCTCTATTGCCATCATAATAAATTATGTATTAGCAAATAATGTGTTACAAGGTAAATTTAAAGCTATTATGCTGTCTCGTATTTCTACAGTCTTTGCTTCTATCTTTGAAATTTCAGTTTTTTCATATTTATTAGATATTGGTATAGTGGGTGCATTAATAACTATACTAACCAGATTTTTTTATATTATAATTATTACAAAATTAGTATTTAAGTAATTCAAAAGGGTTTATCATGCTATTTTCCAAATTATTCTGTCCTACATTTAAAGAGAATCCAAAAGATGCTTCTATAGTTTCACATAGTTTAATGTTAAAAGCAGGGCTTATTAGGCAAACAGCTTCAGGTATTTACGCTTGGTTGCCACTTGGTCTTAAAGTGTTAAGAAAGGTGGAACATATAATTCATTTAGAGATGGAACAAGCAGGAGCATTAAATGTGTTAATGCCAACCATTCAATCGGCAGATATATGGCGTGAAAGCGGTAGGTACGACGCTTATGGTCCTGAAATGCTACGCCTTAAAGATAGGCACGACCGTGAATTTTTATATGGACCTACAAACGAAGAAGAAATCACAAAATTATTTAGAGATAATGTGAAATCTTATAAACAATTCCCTATGAATTTATATCAAGTGCAGTGGAAGTTTAGAGACGAAATACGCCCTCGCTTTGGTGTTATGCGTGGTAGAGAATTTTTAATGAAAGATGCCTATTCTTTTGACCTAAGCCAAGAACAAGCTACAATATCTTACAAAAAAATGTTTTCAGCTTATTTGAAAATTTTTAATACAATGGGGCTACAAGCAATTCCAATGCAGGCAGATACAGGACCAATAGGAGGCGATTTAAGCCATGAATTTATGATTTTAGCAAATACAGGGGAATCAGAGGTTTTTTGTGATAGTAAAATTTTAACTTTAAACACCGTGGCACAAGCAATCAATTATAGTACAGATGTGGAAGACATCTACAGTGAATACACAAAATATTATTCAGCTACCGATGAAAAGCACGACGTATTAGATTCTCGCTATGTAGAAAATGTAGATTCTATTGTTTCCATGCGAGGCATTGAGGTTGGGCATATTTTCTACTTTGGTAATAAATATTCAAAAGCTATGGGGCTTAGTATTTTACACAATGGCGAAAATATTAATCCACTTATGGGTTCATATGGTATAGGTGTTAGTAGGTTACTTGGGGCAATGATAGAGGCAAGTCATGACGAAAAAGGCATTATTTGGCATAAATCTGTAGCTCCATATTTAGTAATGCTTAATTCACTAGGTAATGATGAGGAAGTAATAAAAATTGCCCAACATATTTACAGCTTTTTACAAAGTAATAATATTGAAGTTTTGTATAATGATACTTTGGACGGAGCAGGAGCAAAACTCAATACTGCAGATTTACTTGGGTTTCCGTATCAAATCAATTTAGGTAGTAAGTCTTTAGCATTAGGCGTTGTTGAAGTTAAAAATAGAAAGAGTGGCGAAGTTATAAAAGTAGCCAAAGATAACTTGCAGGAACTTTTAAATATTATAGTTTTATAACTAACTCTGTTGTATTTGTTTTCCTTAGTTCTTTGTATTTTAACAACCAATTAAAAAAGGTAAAAGCAAAATATTGAATGCTTAATATCATTTTTGTGCAATTTTTTTGCACTTTATTCATAAATATATTATTATATAGCATGTTGAAGTATTTATTTTATTAATATTATTTTAAATTTAGGTTTTATTATGTTTTTAGCATTAAAAATAAAAAATTGTAGTTCTTTTGGAGATGAACAATTATTCTCTGTTTTGGCTAATAATAAAATCAAAGATAAGTTAGTTTTTAATATTCAAGATAAATATAGTATTTTACCTAGCATGGTTGTTTTTGGTGCAAATGCATCGGGAAAGTCTAATTTATTAAATATCTTTTTTTTATTAGGATGTTATAGTTCATATAGAACAATTAGCGATCCATTTGTACTAGATGCAAAATATAAAAATCAACCATCTTCTATTTGCTATAAAAGTTTTATTGATGAATATATTATTGAGTATACTATTGATATTAAAGATAATGTTATAACAAAAGAAAATTTATATTTAAAAAAATCTAATGATAAAAAAATCACTATTTTTAAAAGACAACAAAAAGAAAAAATTGATGATATTTATAGCTATTCAATATCTTACAATGCAAATATGTTTAACAATAAAGTTTATAAAGAAGGGTTAGAAAAATTAACACCTCCTAATAAATTGTTATTAAAATCACTCATTGAGAATAATAATGGATTTAAGAATACTACCAAAGAAACCAAAGAGCAATTATCTATTATAGTTAAATTTCATAATGAGCTTATATCTTATGTTAATCAAAAATTTGAAAATGAATCTTTATATGAAAGATTCATTAATGAAGAGAAATTTAGAAATAAAGTGAATCAATTAATAAATAGAATAGATTTAGGAGTAAAAGGAATAAATCTTACCAAAGAGGAAATACCAAAAGATAATGATAATATAGATGCAAGTAAGTATGAATATAAAAAAGAGTTTTTATATTATGAGAATGAAACAAATAAAGAAATACATTTTCAAAGACACATGGTTTCCAAAGGAACCAATAATGCCTATGAATTATTTTTACAAATTATTAATACTTTAGAAAAAGGTTTAGTTTTAGTTGTAGATGAAATAGAAAGTTCTCTGCATCCTTATATAGTAAGAATTATAATTGAGTTATTTAATAATGAAAAAATTAATAAAAATAAAGCTCAATTAATTTGTTCAACCCATGATGTATCTTTGTTAGATGAAGATTTATTTAGAGCAGATCAAATCTATTTTACAGAAAAAAATACAAAGCAAATGACAGAAATATTTTCTTTAAATGATTTTAAACCAAGAAAAGGGAATAATATAAGAAATAGATATATGGATGATCGCTATGGAGGAGTACCAAAAATTTGTAATCTTGAGGATATATTTGAGTAATGAAGCGACCCATCAAACCAAGAAAAGAAAAATCTAAAATTATTATTGCTACAGAAGATAAAGAATCATCTCCTAATTATTTTAAAGAAGTGATTAAATATTTTAATATATGTCAACGAGATGTAAAAATTATACTTGCATCACCTAAGGGTGAAAGTGGGAAAAGTAACCCTACAAATGTATATAAAAGAGCAAAATCAGAATATTTAAAAGATGATATAGTCTATATTGTGGTTGATAAAGACAATCATAAAGATTTTGATAAAGTAAAAAATGACACATTAAAAAAAGCAAATTGGAATTTTATACCATCAGTCCCATGTTTTGAATATTGGCTTTTGCTACATTATAAAACAACAGATAAACCCTTTAAATCTTCAGAGGTTACAACAGAATTAAGTAAATTAATAAAAGAAGATAAACAGATAAAATATCACAAAAATATTGATATGAGTATTTTTATGGATAAAATAGATACAGCAGTGCGTAATTCAAAAAATTATAAAGAAAGCAATAACCCCTCAACAAAAGTACATGAGGTAATAGAAAAATTGCAATCATGTAAAAATAAATAATCTTATATATAGAGATATATTTTTAAAATATAGTTACCCAAAAACTATTTGTAATTCTTGCTCAGATAATCTATACTTAGTTTATGTATGGAGTTTTTGTGTTGTATAAATCAATTCTCTATGTTGTGAAAACGTGGTTATTTTTTAAATTTTTTTTGCCGTAATAAGGTTAATAGACCACGCTCCTAGTGTTAAAATAATTTAGCTATAATTATGGAGGAAAGATACAAATGATTAAAATAAATGAAGATTATAAAAAAAAGCTTTATGTTAGAGCCAATAGGCGTGGAATTAGGGAGCTAGACTTAGTACTAGGTTATGTGGCTACAAAATATATGCCGTCTATGAGTGATGAACAAATTTTAGAATTTGAAAAATTTTTAGATTTAGACGATTCTATAATATACAAATATTTAATGAATCAAACACCAAAACCCCAAGAAATTAAAGAAGAATTTTGGAATATGGTTTTATCATATCAAGTAGCTAATACACAATAAAGGAGTATAATTATGAAAGAAATGTCTACTAAGGACGTTGTTTTTGAAGAAGTTGGAACTAATTCAAAACAGCATGTATCAACAATTGAAATAGATGGAGTGCAGTATTTAAAAGTAATGCCCGAAGCCATCAATTTACTCACCAAACAAGCTTTTCATGATATTAACTATTACATGAGAAATGCCCATCTTAAAAAAGTTGCCCATATTTTAGACGACACTGAAAGTTCAAATAACGATAAAAT
>CANHGT010000032.1 GCA_947460385.1 Alphaproteobacteria bacterium | reverse complement strand
ATGATCCATCTTTGAATGATCCATCTTTGAATGATCCATCTTTGAATGATCCATCTTTGAATGATCCATCTTTGAATGATCCATCTTTGAATGATCCATCTTTGAATGATCCATCTTTGAATGATCCATATGACCCATGTATTTCATTAAAGCATCATTAAACAACGAAGAATAATAGCTAGAGTAATAAACCACAGGATGATCCGTAGTATCTTTTATTAACTCTGAATAAGCTTCTTTGCTTAATACATTGGTTGAAGATTTGACCTTCTTAACCCAAGCATCAAATTCTTGTTGAGATGTTGCTTTTAGTATAAATTTCATACCCTCAAAGCCTTCACCACTATAATTAGCAGAAACACCATTATACTCGCCCTGCTTGTTAACAATAATATGTAATTTAGTTACCATGCCCGCCATTGTATAAATTTGCCCAGCAATTTGAGGAATCCAAAATGAATTCATCGGTGCATCAGATGCCAATTTAAAATTAATAGGAGTGTTCTCGGGAACTTGTACAAAGTTTATTGTAGCAATCTTTTGTTCGGGATATAGAAACAACCACTTCCAATTTAAAGCTAAAACTTCTATCGTTATAGGCTTTTTATCATGATCTAGAGGCTTATAAGGATCTAACTCATGAGATGAATTCCATGTAATAACTGATAAAATCGTAATAATTATTATAGGAATAGTCCACCATACAACTTCTAAAGCTGTATTATGCGACCATTCAGGTTGATAATTGGATTTTGTATTAGACTCTCTATACTTAAAAGCAAAAAAAACAGTTAAAAATAAAACAGGAATAATAACTATTAGCATTAATTCTACAGTAATTATTATTAACTCTTTTTGTTTGATTGCTATTTCACCATAAGGCTCTAAAATGCCTCCACAGGCACTAAGCATTAGAAAAAATGCTCCTAAAATTAATTTATAAAAAATATTATTTTTTAACATGACTACCTTTTTAAATTAAAACATCAAAAATTATACTTAAGCATAAAGTTGTTAGACTCATTATAGATAGAAAAAACGTTTGCTTTGCCCATTTTATATCATCTTGTACAAAAAATCCTTTAACTGCTAAATAAGACCAAAAAATAAATATTATCACAGTTGGCACTAAATAAATTATACCTACAAACCCATAAACATAGGGCAAGAAAATTACTACTAAAAACAACATAGACCAAGCAAACATATGATATTTTGTACGAGTTATACCATATTGCACAGGAAGAATTTGTATTTTAGCTTGAGTATAATCATTTAATCTATAAATTCCAATTGCATAAAAATGAGGCATTTGCCAAATTAAAAGAATTAAAAATAATAGAATGCCTGCTAAATCTATAGTATTTGCAACTGCCACATAGCCTGCAAGTGGCAACACCGCCCCCGACAAACTACCAACAACAGTTGAATATACTGAGGTTCTTTTTAAAAACATTGTATAAACTACTACATATACAAAATAGCCAACCAATGTTACAATTAAAGTTAAAAGATTAACAAAAAAGTATATTGTTAAGCAACCCAATATGAAAAATACTGAAGAAATAATTAACATAACAAATGGATTAATATGTTCTATTTTAGATACCCTTTCAGCTGTTCTTGTCATTAGCTTATCTATATCTCTATCTAAATAATTATTTAGAGATGTAGCAGAACATAAAACTAAAGTTATTCCTACAATAGAAAATAATAAAAGACTAAAATTAATTCCATTAATAGAAGCCAACATAAAGCCAGTAACTGCAGTTAATAAATTAGAAAAAACAATTCCTGGCTTAATTAAATATAAGAGTCTATTTAACATTGACTACTTACTTTCTAAATTAATTTGTTGTTGTTTGGCTTTTTTCTTACCGAAATTATAACCAACCAAATATACAACTGCAATTAAAACAGCATGTGCTAAAACACTTACGAATAAACTCATTTTCAACATTCCTTTAAGTTTTTTATTAAAGATGTAATATGTTATTACATTACATTTTATGATTATAAACCTAATATTTTTCATTATCAAGAAAAAAATTAACATTCTGTTGTTTTTGTGTGATATGTATCTAAATATATTTCTATAATATATTCATTCGTAAACATTATTATAGGATATCACGTTCTTTTAAGTAACTACATTGGCTTCCTTACGAAATAATTAAGAGAATTTACTTTTTATTCACGATTGTATTGTATATTACATAATATGATTGATATATAAAATTTTAAATAAAAATAAAAAAAAGCCCCTATTAATTAAAACAGGGGCAAGTATGGGATAATTAGTATTTACACACTAACTACACCCTGTGGTTGTGCCACAGGTTGTACACACTAAGCAAGTGCCATTTCTTACCATGGTCATGTTATTACATTCTACACAAAAATCGCCTTCAAAACCTTTTTGTAGTTGGTCTTCAATTGAAGAACTGTGAGATGTAACATCTTGCTTATATTCTTGATTATTGATGTTATTTGTTGTCTTTCTTTGATGTTCATCTTGTATAACATCATCTTTATGGGTATGAGATAAATCATAACGCCCTAAATAATTAATTGCTAAGTCTCTAAAAATGTAATCTATTACTGATGTAGACATTTTAATTGTATTGTGCCCACTTACCATACCTGATGGTTCAAACTTAGTAAAAGTAAAAGCATCTACAAATTCTTCTAATGGAACTCCGTACTGTAGCCCAATAGATATAGCTATTGCAAAGCAGTTCATTATGCTTCTAAATGCTACCCCTTCTTTATGAACATCTAAAAATATTTCTGCTAATCTTCCATCACTATATTCACCTGTATGTAAATAGATTTTATGATTACCAACTTTAGCTTTTTGGGTATATCCAACCCTGCGATTGTTTGGTCTTTCTCTATTTGTTTGTAATTTTAAGGAAGTTTTAGATGCTCCATATTCTGCTATTTTCATAACTTTGTTATTTGTAGTATTTAAAATACCATTACTGCTATCATTTAATAAGTTTTCTAGCAGATTGGTTGCTTGGGCGTATTCATCATTCAATAGTGAAGCTTGTAAAGGTTGTGATAATTTGGAACCATCTCTATATAAAGCATTAGATTTTACTCCTAATTTCCAAGATAATAAGTAAGCATCTTCACAGTCTTTAATGGTAGCATGATTAGGCATATTAATAGTTTTAGAAATTCCACCTGTAATAAATGATTGGGCTGCTGCTAACATCTTAATATGACTAGTGTAAGATAAATACCTAGTACCTTTACTTCCACATAAATTCGCACAATCAAACACTGGCAAGTGTTCTTCTTTAAGATGTGGAGCACCTTCTAGGGTCATATGCCCTGTAACATATTCATTGGCTTGTGCTATTTCTTCTTGTGAAAAACCTATGGTTTGCAGTATAGATAAGTTATAATCATGCAGTTGTTCTTTGGTAATTTTTAAAACATTGATGCAAAAATCTTCTCCTAGTATTTCTTTACTAAAAGCAAATTCAATATTAAAGATATCTTGTAAAGCATGCTCAACTTTTGTAATAATTTCATTGCTAAAGCCCTTTGTTTGCAATGAACTATGATTAATTACAGGAGCACCCACTAAAGTTTTATGCCCTATTGTGTAATTAACAATATTAGATATTTCATCAACACTATATTTTAAATGTTTTAATGCTAATGGAACGGTATGATTGATAATTTTTAAATATCCACCACCTGCTAAGCTCTTATATTTTACTAAAGAAAAATCTGGTTCTATTCCTGTTGTTGAACAGTCCATTAATAAACCAATTGTTCCTGTAGGTGCAATACAGCTTACTTGGGCATTTCTAAATCCATATTTACTCCCTAATGCTAGGGCATTATCCCAAACATTTTTTGCTTCTTGAACTAAAGATTTTAATTTTACTTTATATTCATTTAAAGGAACAGGACAAATACTTAAATTCTCGTAGCCATCTTTAAAGCCATAGCTTGCCCTTAAATGATTCCGCACTACCTTTAACATATTATCTTTATTATTGCTATAGCCTAAAAATGTACCTTTTTCTTTAGCTATTTCAGCTGATACTGCATATGCTTCACCTGTTAAAATAGATGTTAAGCTAGCTACAATATTTCTACCTTCATCACTATCATATGGAACAGAAATAGACATTAAATATGCCCCAACATTAGCATAACCTAAACCTATAGTACGATATTTGTATGATAAATAAGCTATTTGGGCAGAAGGAAACTGTGCCATAGTAATAGATATTTCTAAGGCAAGGGTTAGTAAGCGTATAACATAACGATATGCCTCTATATTGAAATCTCCATTATCTAAGCGAAATTTCATTAGATTAATAGAAGCTAAATTACATGCTGTATCATCTAAAAACAAGTATTCAGAACACGGGTTACTACCATTAATTGTGCCATCATTAATACATGTATGCCATTCATTAATAGTTGTAGAGAACTGAATACCGGGGTCGGCACACGACCATGCTGCATAATTAACTTTATTCCATAAGTCTTTAGAGTTTATAGTTCTATTGATGTTACCATCTGTTCTATTAATAAGATCCCAACTACCATTGTCTAAAACACTCTTAATAAATTCATTGCTTACCCTAATAGAATTATTAGAATTTTGCCCAGAAACACTGTGATAACCCTCAGAATTCCAATCTGTAGTAAATGCAGAAAACTCTAAATTATAAATACCTTGTTTTGCTAGTAGCAATACATGTTGTAGATATTTTTCAGGTATCATTAAGCCTTTTGCCATTACATAAACTGTTTTTAATGCTTCATTTTTTAATAAATTATAAGAATCTTTTTCTAAACCTTGATAATTTTTAATAGAATCTATAAGATACTGTAAAACTTTTTTTGTAATTTGTGAGCCTGTAACTAATGCAACTACTTTTTGTTCTTCTTGAACTTTCCAATTAATAAACTCTTCTATATCGGGGTGATCTATATTTAACACCACCATTTTAGCTGCACGCCTTGTTGTACCACCAGATTTAATTGCACCTGCTGCTGTATCTGCTATTTTTAAGAAACTCATTAAACCCGATGATTGTCCACCACCTGATAATAATTCACCCTTGCCACGTATCTTAGAAAAATTAGTTCCTGTACCTGAGCCATATTTAAACAGCCTTGCTTCTTTGGTAATAAGATCCATTATACCATTAGTGTTTACTAGGTCGTCATCTATGCTTTGAATAAAACAAGCGTGAGGTTGTGGTCTTTCATAAGCATTTTTAGATTGCACTACCTCATTTAATTTTTCATTAAAATAGTAATGTCCTTGCGATTCTCCATGAATACCGTAAGCCCAATGTAAGCCTGTATTAAACCATTGGGGAGAATTAGGAGCCATTATTTGATTACATAATAGAAATTGTACTTCTTCAAAAAAAACTAAGGCGTCTTGTTCACTACTAAAATAATTAGACTTAAATCCCCAGTATGTCCAAGTGCCAGCTATTCTACGAAAAACTTCTTTAGCACTACTTTCACCAACATATCTATTTTCTTTGGGAAGAGTATTTAGTACCTCGTAATCTATTTCACTTGCTTGTAACCAAGTAGGAATACCATCTTCTTGAACTTTTTTTAAAGCTACAGGAATACCCGATTTACGAAAATATTTTTGCACTAGAATATCAATAGAAATTTGAGCCCAAGTGGCAGGCACTTCTACCTCTACACTTGAATACAACAACTTACCATCATTATGCTTCAATTTACTTATGGCTTTTACAAATTCAACAGCAAAAATGTTGCTAGAATTATCCTTTGTAAACCAACGTTGAAATTCCATTAATATTCTCTTAATATTCAATTAAACAATAATTAACATTAGTTAAAAAATCATTAATAATAACTTATCATGTTTAATTTATAAAATCAAGTAAAAATTAATAAAATATTAATATTTGGAGCAGATGTCTTCTTATATAATTTGTTTAACTTTGTAATATAAACTAAATAAAGTAGAGCTTGGGGATTGTATTATATGACAAAGTTGAAGAATGAACACACAATATGCATAAAAGCGGTATAAATGTCTTAACTATTAGTGATGAGTAAACTTTAAATACGGGCAAGTTTTTTGCAAAATATCAATTAGAATTATATATACTGCATAATTAGAATATATATATAAAAAGGAGACAATAGATTATGCCTCCTTTTCTTTAATTAATTTTATAAAAATTATTTCATTTTAGATTCTAAAAAATCTACATGCTCTCTTTTTACTGGGTCGTACTTACGACACTTCATTTTTTCTGTACTATTTCTAGGATTTTTACTTGCAACATAAAAATAACCTGTTCCTGCTGAAGAAACTAGCTTTACTAAAGTTTTAATTTTTTTAGCCATATTTTAAACACTCTTAAATTCATTAAATAACGACATACTATTTAACATATTGTAATATAAATATTTTAAAAAAGCAACTATATTTATATAAAATTACTTATTTATCTTCTTTATGTGATTCTTCACTATAATCTTTTTTTTCTTTGTCTAGCTTTTTAATACTATATTTGTTTAGCAAAGGCATTTGAACGATAATAAACAACATGCTTAATCCTAAAATTCCAAAAACTTTGAAATTCACCCAAGCATTTGTACTTACATTTCTCCAAATAATTTCATTTAAAATTGCTAGAAAAATAAAGAATATTATCCATATTACATTTAAAACACTCCAACCAACTTTTGTTAATTGTAGTTGGTCTCTAAAAATCAAACGTAAAAAATTTCTTTTAAAAATATATCCCGACAATAGACCACTGGCAAAGATCAGATTCATTAAAGTAATTTTTATTTTAATGAAAGAATCTTCATGAAAAATTAAAGTGAGGGTACCAAATATTAAAGCTAAAATTAAAGTAATAATAGCTATAGGGTGTAAGGTTTTTGTATATATATATGAACCGATAAAATTAATGATACTTGTAAATATTAACGCTCCTGTAGCAAAAAATATGCCAAAAAATTTATTTAAAATAAAAAATAATATTAAGGGCAGAAATTCAAAAATTATAGGATATTTTTTATGCGAATGATTATTGCTCATATTAAGTTTACACCTTTTTTTTAGTAATTATCAAATAATAATCTAAATTTTTCTTTAAGTAAAGCATCAAAATCTTTATAACAAATTTTAACACCCATTTGTTCAATAGATGTTACTCCATAGTTGTTAATTCCACAAGGAATAATGTTATTAAACTTGTTCAAATCTGGGTTTACATTAATAGATATACCATGATATACAACCCACTTTCTTATACGAATACCAAGTGAGGCAATTTTTTTTTCTAAATTGTTGTCTAAAACCCAAACCCCTACTAAACCTTTCTTTAAAAAAGCATCTATATTTAACTCGTTTAAAATTAAAATTACTAATTGCTCTAGTTTTTCTATGTATTGATGAATATTTTTATGAGAACTAAGATTAACTATAGGGTATACAACCCGTTGCCCTATTCCATGATACGTCCATTTACCGCCCCTGTTACTTTGTAATATTGGAATATTGCTATTTTTATTTAACAAGTCTGATTCTTCTGCACTTGTGCCTTTTGTATAAACATCTAAATGCTCTAAAACCCAAAGCAAATTATCTAATTTGTTGTCTATTATATCTTGCACTACTGATTCCATGAATCTCATTGCAGAATTATATTCCTGCGGTTCTTCTTCTATTTTCCATTGATATTTCATTGTTTTATCTTTTTTATTAAAAAAAACTTGTTTTTATAACTGATTTATAATAATATTATATTGTTGTGCGACCGTGGTGGAATTGGTAGACACGCAACGTTGAGGTCGTTGTGGAGCAGTCCGTGGAAGTTCGAGTCTTCTCGGTCGCACCAATGTTTTTATTGTTTTTATACATCTTTTACCTCACAATAATGGGAATTAAACATTCTTATATCTAAAATAACAGATATTTTTCTTCCTACATTTTCTTCTTTATCGTACGGCTGTAACATGCCAACGTATGTGCCTATATTACTTATATTTGAACTTTTAAACTCTATAACGCCAATTGGAGTATCTACAGCTATTTTATGTAAAGTACGAACGAATTGATTTCTTGATTCTTCGGTATTGTCATAAATTTTACCTTCCATTAAATTTGCCGATATCATCTGTACCACGCTGTAACCTAAATATGAGCTATATCTTGGTTTAATTTTATATTTTCTTATATATTCATTAGCAAACTGAATATTTGCTTTTGTTTTAATGCTATACCATGGATATCCTGTTGTAATCCAACCATTTGGGGTTGAAGCACCTAAAGAATCTAACCATTCTGGCTCCCCTGCCAACATAATATAAACTTTTCTTGAATTTAACAACTTGGTACTTTGTAAAAAGCTAATAAGAGATGAGATATCTGCATGATCTACCATAATAATAACTCCTCTTGAAATAGAGTTATACAATTTGTCTGATACATCTAGCCCTACTACTCTATTTTTTGGAACTTGGATATCTGGGTTAAAATTTACTTTTCTACCCTGTAAAATTTTTTCTTTTAGTTGGGCTGATAATATCTTTGCCTCATTATTAGAATAGGTTATTATTGTAAAACTCTTTATTTCTGTATCCGCTATTATCGCAGAGGCTATTGCTTCTACCTGAGTATTGTAGCCATCTCTAAAACGAAAAGTGTACTTACTAGCATGAACACCATAAATAATACTTTCTGTAGGTGTGCCTGTGGCAACAAATGGAATTTTATAGTCTTTGGCATACCTAGCAACTCCTTCCGCTGTGGAACTATTGGTTGTACCTGTAATTACTACGGGATTATATTGAGCAACCAGCTTTTTCGCAACATTGTATGCTTCCAAATGATTCCCAAAGTCGTTGCCTAACTTTAAAACCAGTGGCAAACCATTGACTCCACCCCTACTATTAATTTCTTCAATTGCCATCTTCATGCCATTGTAGTAATGTTGCATATACTCGCTATTGAGTTTTGTAGTGTTTATATCTAAGATTACATATTCACTTAAAATATCTGTGGAAATTAATTGATTCTTACTTGCTTGTGGCTTAGTGCATGACTGTATAGTTATAAAAACTAACAGTAATATGAAAAATCTAGGAAACGTACTTTGCATTTGATAATCTATTTTGTAAAATTTTATCTTATTCTTATATTTTATGATATATTATTTATTATAGCAATATGAATTACGGATTATTACACAATATGGAATCTAATTTCTTGTTATCTTTAAATAACGCATCTGTAGTTAGTAGAAAAAAATATTTATTAAAAGAACTTAATTTTCATATTAAGAGCAATGAATTTGTTACAATTGTTGGTAAAAATGGCTCGGGTAAAAGTACATTATGCAAAGTGCTTACGGGAAACCTTAAAATATCTACAGGAACTATGAAAGTTCAAGATAATATTAAGATATCTTATGTTCCCCAACATAATAATCATAACAATATTATTCCTATTAAAGTTCTTGATTTTCTTTTATTAAATAATGTGAAAAAAAAATTAAATGAACTAGACTATAAACTCATTGAAAAACTAAAGGCTACTAGTTTATTACAACAACAGTTTAGTGAGTTATCGGGTGGGCAGAAACAAAGAATTATTTTAACTAGAGCATTAATTTTAAAGCCCGATTTATTAATTTTAGATGAACCTGTTTCTTTTATTGACTTCGCTTCAAAAGATGGCATATACGCATTAATTCAAGAAATTCGCACAGAACAAAATTTTAGTGTTATTATGGTATCCCATGATTTAAACATTGTATTAAACAACACAGATAGAGTTGTGTGTATAAAAAATGGGAAAATTGGCTGTGAGGGTAAGCCTAATGATGATCCTTTACTAGAATTTTTAATAAATAATAATTGGACAACATATAAGCATCATGACTAAAAGGATATAAAAACTATGTGGGAAATTATTTTTTTAGCTTTAATTGCTGGCTTAGGTTTAGCTTTATCTATAGCGGTTATTGGCAACTTCATTGTATGGAATAGAATGAGTTATTTGGCCGATTCAATCTCTCATAGCAGTATTATAGGCATTGCACTAGGGTTAATATCACCCCTAATGCCTGAATTAATTATTATTGTTATTTGCTTTGTTTTTTCTTTTGTTATTGTTTATTTAAACCATAAATTTAATATTACTAAGGAAGCTTTATTAATTATTAACACCCAATTTTCTGTTGCCTTAGGAATTACTTTAATATCTTTGTTGAATCCTAATATTATTATTAATAATTATTTTTTTGGCAATATTTTAGGGGTATCTATTAAAGATGTTATTTGCATCATGATTTTAGCACTACTTATTATCATGTATTTAATATTTAACTGGAATAAGATATTATTAATTTCTATTAATGAAGAGATTGCTATTTCAGAACGTATTCATGCCTTATTTGAAAAAGTTATTTTTGTTTTTTTAGCATCATGTGCTATATCGTTCTCTATTAAAATGGTTGGGGTACTACTGATTCCATCTATTATGATTATTCCTAGCATTATCGCTTTAAATGTTTCCAAAACACCCCTTGAAAACATTGTTTTTGCTTCTATAGTGGGTTTCTTAGGAATTAGTTGTGGCATACTGCTATCTACTATAGTAGATGTACCTACAGGACCCTTAATAACCCTGTGCCTGATAGCCTTTCTAATTATAAGCATTATTGCCAAGAAAGTGTTAGCTAAATAAAAAATAATATATTTAAGAATATAAGCATATCAGCCCATGTTTTGAATACATAAGCTGATATCACTTCACTAACGAATATAAAAGGCAATGCTAATTTATAATCTATTTTAATTGTAAATTTGCTGGTCTTGTGGAATTATATTTTAATTGTTCATTATAAAAAACTTCCGCATTATATCTACCCTGCCACTGTGGATAATATTTATAAAGCTCATTAAATAGCTCTTGAAATTCTTGCTTAGTAATTAAACGGGTTTTATAATATATAGCATATTTACTACCATACATCTCTTTTTCTACTACTTTTTTATAAGCCTTACCTATATTAATATTTTTTAAAACTGCATAATTCATAGTAGATAAATAAACATTCTGTTTTTTTAAATCTACATGTACTGCATTAACATCATCTACAATAATTAAGCTTTCTGGTAAAAATGTGTGCGCAGTAAGAGTATCCCTTAAGTCAATATCTGGAATAGCAGAAAACCAAAATGGCATATCTATTTTCTTCAACATATGCAAGAAGGCATATATTTCTCTGTCTAATCTGTTATCACCTATATTGGCTCCATATACTATATAATTTCTATTATCTTTGATTAATATTGGAACAGACCAAGAAACTATATTAAAAAACCTAATATATTTTTCTTTATCTTGAGATACTATATTCTTTATGCTGTGAGATGTATGATTTACAACAGAGACCAAACAAATAAGAATGAGTGCAATAGCAACCAAGTTATAATTATTCTGTACTAATATTTTATAACAAATATATATAGTAATTAGGTATATTAAAGTTAAATATATTAGTACCAAATTATCATAATGCTGTAAGCCTGGATTTTGTACACTTGATATCATTAATATATTTAATATCATGCCAAAAAATAATATAAAAAGTATTTTACTATAATCTCTAAACAGTTTTAAATTATTATATTTAAAACTTAAAGCAATTAACATAATAGGTATTGTTAAGAAAATAAATTCATAAAAATTATTAGATATTAGAGCATATATATTATTAAAATAGCCATTACTATAGTATGAATATGTATCAACGTAAGAAGTTTTTATTATATGTCTTATTAATCCATATTGTAGTACACAGGCAGAAAATATTATTATTAAAACAATTACACCATACGCTTTTAAAAACTTTATAAACAAAGCTTTTTTATTATTTTTTTCTTCTAAAAAAAGCTCATACAATGAAACAAGACCTATACTTAATAAAAATGAAACAACAGTGAACAATGCAGGTCTTCTAACTAAAAATATGGAATATATAACAAAGCCAAAAATAGATAAAGAAGTAATACTTCTATTTTGAATAGGTTTATTTATATACATTATTAATGCCACTAAAAACATTACAATAGAAAATAAACTGTTGGGAAACATGTAAAATGTAGCATGAATAAATAATAAATAAAAGGCAATATAAATTAATATAAAACATATCATATTATTAGTTTTAAATAATTTTTTAAGCAAAAAACATACCAATAGATATACGGGAAAAATATATGCAACATAAAGAGCTGTAGCATAATTGCCCGCCTCATTAATATTTAAGCCAATTTTTTGTAAAAATATAAAAACAGAAGCAGGAAGTATGCTGTGTAAAATATTGTATTCTTGGGAAAAAACATTTTTATATATCATTTTTATAATGCTGAACAATTTCTTATTTAATAAGTTATTGTGCATATCAATAGTACCAGCATGATAACCCAGTGGATCGTAACCGTATATCCAATATTGATAATTGCTATGAACACCTAATAAATGAATTGCTATTAATCCTATTACAAACAATGTAAAAAAAACTAAAAAATTTAAAACATATTTATTATATTGCATCAACTTTAAAAACCTATTTTATTATTAATAATATATTGTGAACTGCCTTTTATATCGTCCCACATTCTAGCTATATACATGCCTAAAATACCCATGCAAATAAACTGTACACTAGATATACTTAGTATTACTAATACTATTATATTCAAGTCTGTTAAAATCCCAGAAAAAAAGTATATTTGTAATAACAAATATACGCCATACACACACGAACCTGTAAATAATAAAAAGCCAAATGCTGTGGCAATATGCAATGGTACATAGGTAGATGAAAATATGCTATCTATTGCTAAATTGAACATCTTTTTAAATGTAAAGTTAGTTGTTCCTGCAGCTCTATCTAACCTTGAATAAAAGACTGTTGTATTGTTAAAACCTAAATTATTTATTATATTCCTCATAACAAAATTAGTATAATTATAAGATTTTAGTACATGTAAAACTTTAGAGCTTACCAGTCTATAATCAGCATGATTTTTAATTACATTAACACGCAAGTATGTCATAAAGCTGTAATATAAGTGGGCTGAATATTTTTTAAAAAAGCTGTCATTACCCCTATCTAAGCGAACTCCTATTACGTTTTCATATCCTAAATAATATTTATCTATCATTTCTTCTATTTTAGATATATCATCTTGTAAATCTATATCTAAAGATATACAAGCGTCACACTCTGCATGTTGGTAACCACAAAGCAACGCATTTTCT